>JAFRXJ010000042.1 GCA_017441525.1 Acholeplasmatales bacterium
CTTTATAAGAAAAAGACGATAGAAATCGTCTTATTTCACTATTTCTTTAATCTATAACCTAATAATGTTGCTGAAACTTCTAATAAAACCAAATCATAATCTTGCCACATTCTTGTTACTGCATCCTCGTATAATGCAATAAAGCCTAAATCTGCAACTCTAACAATAACAAGTGCGTGAATTCTATTAGCGTTCATATAATCAATAACATCAGGAAATCTTTCTTTAACGTCCTTTGGATTTGAAGAATAATAAATATCTTTCTTTCCTACCATTTTGTTTAGGGCAAAGAACATATTATTTCCAAAATGATAATTTGTATTTTCTTTTGCGTTATATACATCATTTTTCTTATTAACATAGAATGTCTTTGCAGGATGCAATATAGAATGTATTTGAGATACTGCTTTATTAATTACTTCTTCATCTGAAGAATGTTCAATAATGGCTTTTAAATCAATTACCTTAGTTAATAATGAATTTCCACCTCTATCACTAACGACGATATCTTTATGTTTTTCATGTACATATACAATATAACAATTTCTACCTTTTGATTTACCTCTATATAATGCTTTATCCATCTTATTAAATAAATCATTATAATCTGTAGCATCTAATGGGAAAGATGCACTTCCTGTTGTACCAGTAATAAATAATCTTACCTTATCAACATAAATGAATCTTCTTACTGCACCTGATTGATCTACAGCATGAACCCTTGCTAGAAAATCATGAACATCATCATATTTATTTGATTTAAGATAAATAATAATAAATTCATCTCCACCAAATCTTCCGACAAGACCATCTTCTCCTACACACTTTTGTAGGTTTTCTGCAATAGTCTTTAAACAGATATCTCCTGCAGCATGTCCGTAATTATCATTTATATATTTAAAATTATCAAGATCCATCATACACATTGCGAAAGGTGTATTACTATCTACTAACGTTCTAGCAAAATCTAGAATATATTGTCTTGAAATAATTCCTGTTAATGAATCTAGGACGAAATTAATATCAGCCCCATCAAAATATTTATATTTGCTTAAATCTTCTGCACTATACATAAATAACAACCTCACTTTATTAATTTAGAAACGTAATCTTATAAGATTATTATAGTTTAAATTGAATGAAAAATCAAATAGTAAAAAAGCGGGTCTTATTTTATTTAAAAACCCACTTAATTTATTATTCTTCAGTTTTCTCTATTTCTGTTTGAATCATTTCTTCTGTTTGTAATTCAATATCTGCAGGTTCAACTGCTTTTAAATCTGCTACTTCATCTTCTTCATCATAATGATGAACATTTAAGAACTTTGGATAGAATTTAACTATTAATAACATAACTGGAATACATGCAATCATACTAAATACTACGCATAAATTATATACAAATGAATATAACATTGTTCCATTAGGAACACCCCAAATTCCATCTGCCTCTGGGTTTAACCAAAAATATCCAGCTAATACATGGCAAATATATTTTAATAAGCCACCAACAACTACACCAACAGTCATCCATAAGATTCTACCTTTTAGTGACTTACTTCTTTTATATAATCCACTAAAAGCTCCAGCAAATCCTACAACAGTATATCCTAAAATATAATCTAAGCTTACTTGAACAACTACTATTGTAATTTCAATTGCTTTATTGTTATAAGATGCAGCCATAGGTGTTATATAAATATATGTTCCTATCATTTGAACAGCACTTAAAACTAAGCCGCATAATATTCCTGCAACTAATCCTCTTCTATAAGCTATGATGAATACTGGTACCATCGCGATACCTATCGCTCCACCATTTACCCATATTGCTTTAAATAATTGGTTTTGAAGTAAACATAATACATAACCAATTGCTGCGAAAATAGCTATTTCCGCCAATACCTTTACCGAAAATTTCTCTTTCATATATCCTCCAAAAATAAAAAAATATATTCGGCTAGGAATATACTAAAAACGAATAAATAATGATAAATATCCCACATTATTCCCTACGCTAGCATTACCTAGATCAGGTCAAGGGTCGATCTTATCCTCTCAGCCTGTTTGGCTCCCCTTAATATGACATATTGATTTTATAACTTATTCCAATTATTTTCAATAATAATTTATCTATTATCTATCTTTTCAGGATTTAAATCATGATTTAGCATTCTATAATTTGCCATTTCTTCATATTTAGTACCCTTAATACCATAATTGGCATATGGATCAATAGATAATCCACCACGTGGCATAAATTTACCCCATACTTCTATATATCTTGGGTTTAATAAATTAATTAAATCCTTCATAATCTTATTTACACAATCTTCATGGAAATCTCCATGATTTCTAAATGAAAATAAATATAGCTTTAATGATTTAGATTCTACACAATATTTATCTGGAATATAAGATATATAAATTGTTGCGAAATCTGGTTGTCCTGTAATTGGACAAAGTGATGTAAATTCAGGACAATTAAATTTAATAAAATAATCATTATCATGCTTATTAGAGAACTTCTCTAATAATGCTGGATTATAATCATTTTCATATGTAGTTTTTTTACCTAATTGTTTTAATCCTTCTTTTTCTCTTTCCATATTATTCCTCATATTCTATAGGATCTTTTAATCCTAATTCTAAAAATGCTTTTTTTCTATCAATACATGTACCACATTTACCACATGCCTTATCATGTCCTTCATAACAAGACCATGTTAATTCATAAGGTACATTTAATTCTGTTCCAATTTTAACAATATCTTTTTTATGCATTCCAACAAATGGACCAACAACCTTTACCTTTTTACCACTTCCAATATAGATTGCATCATTAATTGCTTTTGTAAATTCAGCTGAACAATCAGGGTAGGCATCGTTATTAGAATCATCCATATGTGCACCATAATAAATAACATCACAATTCTTAGAAATAGCGATTGCTGCTGCACTTGATAAGAATAGTCCATTTCTATATGGAACATATGTTGTTAAAACATCCTTCTTTTCTAATTGTTCTTTATAATCTCCCTTAGGGATTTCTTCATTACTATGTGATAATAATGAACAATTAGAATATTCAAATATCTTAGATAAATCTAAATAAATATGTTCTACTCCATAATATGCGGCAATATCATTTGAAGCTTTTATTTCTTTTATATGCTTTTGTCCATATGAAATAGATAATGCCACGACATTTTCTTTACCATATTGATTAATAGCTAATGCTAAAGATGTTGTAGAATCTAGACCACCAGAAAATAAAACTAAAGCTCTCATTGATTAAACACCTCGCTTGATATATTATTTCCAAGTCTAGAATATGTAATAGTTGTGCTTCTCTTTTTAATACCTCTTGCAGTAACACAGCTATGACAGCCTTTAATTCTAATAAAGATATCATTTGAATTAGTAATCTTTTTAACGATATATAATATATCATCACCAATTCTTTCTTGTAGCTGTAATCTTTTAGATACCATATCTGCAATTCTTGCAAGCTTAGATAATCCTATTACTTTTCCATTTGGAATATATGCAATATCTACAGTCATATCATACATTAATGCTAGATGATGTTCACAATGAGAAAATACATCAATATCTTTAACAATTACTAAATTCTTAGAATCTGTTAGATAATCTTCAGTAAATGTCTTATCAAACATTACTGCCACCTCATCATTAGAATAATTCATACCTTCAAATTGTTCTAAATACATTTCGGCAGCTCTTTTAGGTGTATCTACTAAGCCTTCTCTTTGGGGATCATCGCCTAGTGCTTCTATTATTAACTTAAATGCTTTTTCTAGTTTTTTCTTATCAACCATCTTAAACACCTCTTTTGTTTGGATCCCAAATTACTTTATGAATTTGAAGACAAAGTCTTACTCCATTAAGATTATTCTTAATCATGAAATCAACTATATCCTTAGGAGCTATATTATTAAATACAGGACTTAATAAACAATTAGTTTTGTTAATTAGATCATATTTATTCATTATTTCTAATGCTTTATTTAAATCTGAAATATCTCCACATACAAATTTAACTGAATCTTTTTTAGTAACATATTCATAATTAGATACTAACATGAACTTTTCCATTAAAGATGTAGGTAATTTATAATCTAGAGTAAATGAAACATTTTTAATATTTATGTAATCTTTAATATCTGCAGAACCATTAGTTTCTATTTCGATATTAAAGCCTTCATCAGATAATTTAGTTATTAATTCTTTTATATCATCTTGAATTAATGGTTCTCCACCAGTTAATGTTATATTTTTAACATTAACTTCTTTTGCATATCTTACTAGCATATCTACTGCTTCATCTTTATATTGTGGATCTATAAATGAATATAAAGTATCACAGTATGAACATCTTAAATTACAGTTAGCAAAACGAATAAATAATGCAAGTTCTCCTTGCTTAAGACCTTCACCATTAATAGATACAAATTTCTCTATTACTCGCATACATACCTCGCACAGTTTGTTGGTGTTTCATAAACCATTACTTCGTATACATCATATTTTTCACTCATTTTATCGAAGAAATATTTAGAAAAATTTTCAGCTGTAGTTCTAAAATCAACTTCTCTAATTAAGAATTCTTCTTTTAACATATCAAATAATTCCTTCTTTAAAGAATTCTTTTCTACTATAAAGGAATGATCAAAATAATCACATAGTTCCTTTAAATCTTTCTTTATTAAATTAAAATCAACAACCATACCATTAGTTGGATTGCCTTTAATGCTTAATACTACTCTCCATCTATGGCCATGAATGTTCTTACATTTACCTTCATAATTTGTTAAGAAATGAGCAGCATCAAATGATGATTCACAGCTTAAAAGATACATAAATATTACCTCCTAAAAATGAAAAAAAGATGGCAAAAAAACCATCTTAAAAAAACTAAATTAAATGTCCTAGTTTTATTTATAGACAGGATGGTACAAACGAACTGTCTTATTAATATGTCATTATTATAATTTTATAATCTAATTATGTCAACAAATTTATAAATAAATTAAGGGCTTGTCTTTAAGCCCCTAATTCTTATCCATTTAGCTTTTTAATGATTGTTGGTAATTCAGCATCTACCTTGTCATTGTCTAATTGGCAAGTACCTGCGTTGGCGTGTCCTCCACCACCATATTCTAGACATAATTCACCAATATCAACTTTAGATGCTTTATTAATAATACTCTTTCCAATCATTACTGCAGTATTTTGTTTCTTAAATCCCCACGCAACATGAACTGAAATTTCAATTTCAGGATACATTGCATAAACCATAAATCTATTACCCGCATAAATTACATCTAAATCTCTTAAGTCTAATACGATAACCTTATCATATACTTTTGCAATATTAGCTAATTGATTTTTAAATAATTCTGCTTGTTCGAAATATAGGTTAGTTCTTTCCTTTACATCAGGTAATTCCATGATTTCATTAATTGGGTGATTTAAGCATTTATCAATTAATTCCATCATTAAATCATAATTTGAAATTCTAAAATCATGGAAACGTCCAAGGCCGGTTCTTGGATCCATGATGTAATTTAATAATACCCAATCTTTAGGATTTAAGATGTCATCAATTGTAAAATCAGCAGAATCTGCTTTATCAACTGCAGTCATTAATTCTTCAGAAATTCTTGGGAATGTCTTCTTTCCACCGTAATAATTATATAAAACTCTTGCCGCACTCTTAGCATTAGGATCAATAATTAATTTTCCTCCTGTTTGAGTTGCTTTTAATCTGTCAATTTCACTTTCATGGTGGTCAAATGCGATGCCTACTCTTGGATCATATGGTAGGTTTGTTGTAATATCATTCTCTGTTAATTCAACCTTACCATCTTGAACATCCTTAGGATGTACAAATTTAATATCATCAATTAAATTTAATTCTTTTAACATCATAGCACATGCTAGACCATCAAAATCGCTTCTTGTAACTAATCTCTTCATAAATAGCCTCCAATAAATATATTAATATTTTAAATAGTTATCTTATAGATTAATTTTAACTCAAATATATAATATTTGTCAACGAAATCGAGTAGAGTAGAAAAATAAATATTTTTTCATATTTATTCTCCATCCCCTCTCACACCACCACATCGTGCCGTTCGGCAATGGGCGGTTCAATTTATAAGTTTAATTTCAAACTAAATAATAATCTAAGGCGAAGAC
>JAFRXJ010000043.1 GCA_017441525.1 Acholeplasmatales bacterium
ATATTTTTTAGGAATATATTTAGCTTTTAATATAATATGCTTAATTTTATTTATATCAAAAATATAAAAAAAATATTGCAATAAAAATATATTTAGTATATAATCAATACTGCTGTAAGCAAATGTTTCGGTAGCTCAGCT
This sequence comes from Acholeplasmatales bacterium, assembly GCA_017441525.1. Taxonomy (GTDB): domain Bacteria; phylum Bacillota_I; class Bacilli_A; order Acholeplasmatales; family Anaeroplasmataceae; genus Anaeroplasma. Next base: position 142 of record JAFRXJ010000043.1, read on the forward strand.
GGATAGAGCAACGGCCTTCTAAGCCGTGGGTCGCAGGTTCGAATCCTGTCCGAAACGCCATTTAACAGCAATGCACTGAAAATCAGTGCTTTTTTTCTTTTATAAAATAAAAAAGAATGACAAGCATTCTTTCTATTTTTTAGGATTTAATGTGCCAGTTTCTTCTTTTGCTGGCTTAGGTTCTTTTTTATATAGTGTTAATATACAAATAATATATGTAATACTAAATGCTAACATAGCTAAAATTGTCATTAATTCATATTCAGTATCCATTAGTGGAAAGCCTAAGATACCAAAGCCAATAAATAGGACTGCATGAATGAATGTTAATATACTAAATAAAATCTTTTTCTTTTGTACTAAAGTTAAGATTCCAAAAACTATTAAAAATACGCCAATTGTAATACTACAAACGTTATAAAAAATATTCATAAATTTACCTCTAACACAAAATATTATATAATATTTTTCATTTTTTTAAAATATATATTTAAAAAAAGAAAAGGAAAGAGTATAATATTTAATAAGATTTGATAAAGGAAAGAGGTAATTTTTATGCTTAATATTAAATTTGAAAAAGCTGCTAAGTTAAAGGATAAGCCAGATCAAAATAATTTAGGCTTTGGTAAATATTTTACAGACTATATGTTTATTATGGACTGGGATGATGGAAAGGGATGGCATGATGCTAGAATAGTTCCTTATGGACCACTTCAAATGTCACCTGCATCTACATGTCTACATTATGGAGCTGAAATCTTTGAAGGTATGAAGGCTTATAGAACTAAGAGTGGAAAGATTCAATTATTCCGTCCTTACGAGAATGCAAAGAGATTGAATTCTTCTGCTGATAGATTATGTCTTCCACTTCTTGATGAAGATGATTTCGTTCAAGCTGTTGACGCATTAGTTAATATTGATAGAGATTGGGTTCCAACAAATGAAGGAACATCATTATATGTTAGACCATTTATGATCGGCGATGATCATACATTAGGTGTACATGGTGTACATCACGCAATGTTCATGGTTATCTTATGTCCAGTTGGTTCTTACTATAAGGAAGGCTTAAACCCAGTATCAATTATGATTGAAACTGAAGATGAAAGAGTTGCTGGTAAGGGTGGTACAGGTTACACTAAGTGTGGTGGAAACTATGCTGCTTCTACTCGTGCTGGTAAGAAAGCTGAATTAAAAGGTTATTCACAAGTATTATGGTTAGACTGTGTATACAAGAAATACATCGAAGAGGTTGGAGCAATGAACGTTATGTTCAAGATTAATGGCGAAGTTGTAACACCATCATTAATTGGTTCAGTTCTACCTGGTATTACAAGAAAATCATGTATTCAAATTTTAAAGGAAAAGAATATTCCTGTAACTGAAAAGCGTATTACTTTAGACGAATTAACCGAAGCTGTTGAAAATGGTACTTTAGAGGAAGCTTGGGGTACTGGTACTGCCGCTGTTATTTCTCCAATCGGTTTACTTGAAGTTAATGGTAAGAAATATGTAATTAACAATGGTAAGATTGGTGCAGTTTCTCAAATGTTATATGATGAAATCACAGGTATTCAATCTGGTAAATTAGAAGATAGATTTGGATGGACTTACGAAGTTAAGTAAAATTTTAAAAATTAAAAGTGTTGGTTTTATTGGGTGCCCAACAAATCCAACACTTTTTTTATTTCTTAATATTTCTAATTTCATCAAATAATTCTTTGTTAGAATTAATTTTATTTTCTGCAGATAATGTACAAATATTATAATTTTTGAAACATTCAACAAATGCTTTTTTAAATTCCATAAATTGTTTCTTATCTACTTCTACTAATTCTTTTCTTACTTTATTTCTAGCCTCATATCCATAGCCTCTAAAATAATCGCCAAAAGCTATGTTACCTTTAGACTTAACATGTAATACAGGACTAATATTGGCAAGTGCTCCAATAATGTAATTTAATAATTCTTCTTCAGTTGGATCAAATTTATCAATAAAATCAACCACATCTTTATATGCATCATATGTGTTTAAAATATTAGGATCTCTATAGCTTGAAAATGATATATATCCATCCTGGCCAATATTGGCAGATACTCCATAAGCACCGCCATTAACTCTTACTCTAAACCATAAATATTGCATATTTATCGCATTTAATAATGCTAACATTCCACCATTATATTCATAATTTGCCTTACCTACTAATGCATTATAGCTAACATTAATAGGAGCGATTAATGCTACATTTTTATCAGTCTCTTTAAATACTAATTTATTATATTTTAAATCATTTTCTAAAGAATTATAGAATGAATCAATATCCTTTTTAACATTATTTAAAAATTCCTTATCACCAATAAATCCAAATGTAAAATTCTTCTTAGATAATATTTTTTCAACCTTAGTTAAATTATCAATAATTTCATCCTTTTTAGAATCAAAATTATTAATTAAATCAGATATAAAATCAGCAAATGCTACACCATTAGTATTTTCATCATAGTATGATGATACATCTGTTAATGCCTTAATATATGTTAAGGCAGTTCTATTACCTCTAGATGTTAAAGTCATATCTAGACCAGATTTAATTTCTAATAATTTTTCTTTTATTCTAGATAAATCATCAAATTTAGAATTATCAATAACATCTTTCATTAAATCTAAGGCTTTTTGATAATTCTCTTTTAAAGAACTAAATACAAAAGATAAATATAATTTAGATTCTTTAGTTGAATAATCTTTATAAGGAACTACTGTAGAATACATTCCACCAGTTAATTCTTGAATTAATTGATTAATTTTAAAATATGAATTATTTTTAGTATCAATATCAAATACTAAAGCTGAATATAGTGATATATATCTAAAGAAATTGATTTCAATATTTGAAATATCAAAAAAGAAATTAAAATATCCTATTTCATTAGTGTTATATTCACTAAGTAACGTGTCATACTTGCCTTTAATTACCTCTAAATTGAATTTTTCAGCAAGAATTGATATATCTTCCCTCTTTAGCTTAGGAAGAGTGTCTAAGGCTTCTTTTGTATCTTTTTCTGCTTGATATGCTTTTAAATTCTTATTCATTTCGATTAATTCATCAAGTTTTTCTTTTGATAATGAATCCTTATAGCCTTGTAATTCATTTTGTAATAACACTTCTTCTTTAGTATTACAATCTAAAGATGGTAATAATCTAACATAAGTTTTATGATTATTATTTAAAATATAATCTTTAATAATATTTTCAAAATAATTATTATTTAAATCTTCTTTTAATTCTTCAAAATATTTTAATACCTCTAAAGATGAATATGGATCATTTTCATCATATAAATATGTTCCTAAAGAAGCTAAAATAATACTTAATCCCTTAGGGATTCTAGATGAGAAATCTTTTTCTCTTGCTTTAAATTCACCATAAGTAATTAAAGATAAAATAGCTTTTTTATCTAGACCATTATCTACTAGCTTCTTTAATTCAGTTTCAATGATATTTTTAAATTCATCCATTCTATTTTCATCTGCATATACAGCCGCAATTATTAGCATAGGCTGTGCTAATTCCACATCGAATGTTGAATCAATATCAGAAGCTATATTTGATTTTATTAATGCTTCTCTTACAGGCGCACCTGGAGTATTAAAGATTGCATCCATAAGTATTCCTGTAGCAATTAATAATTTAGGATTTAAATCAGAAAATGCTACATTATAGCTTAAAAATGATTTATTATCTAAATCTTCTGATTGATAATAATAATCATATGATTTGGGAGCATCAAATGATTTTTGTAATTTGATTTTAGTATCAAATCCATCATATTCAAATTTAGATAAATATTCATTATCTAAATATTCTAATTCCTTTTCCATATCTAGGTCACCATATAAATAAATATATGAGTTAGATGGATGATAATATTTAGAATGGAAATTTAAGAATTCTTCATATGATAAATCAGGAATATATTTTGGATCTCCTCCTGATTCTAATCCATAAGGTGAATCTGGATATAAGGAATGCATTATCTTTCTATATAAGATTTGATTAGGATCAGAAAATGCTCCTTTCATTTCATTATATACAACACCATTATAAATAATTGGATCTTTGTCATCTAAAATTTCATGATGCCATCCTTCTTGCATGAATATTTCTTTATATTCATAAATTCTAGGATAAAATACTGCATCTAGATAAACATCCATTAAATTATGAAAATCCTTTAGATTTCTTGAAGCAATTGGATAAACAGTTTTATCAGGATAAGTCATCGCATTTAAAAATGTATTTAAAGATGATTTAATTAATTCAACAAATGGATCTTTAACTGGATATTTTTTAGAACCACATAATACTGAATGTTCTAGAATATGTGTTAGGCCACAATCATTGATTGGTGGAGTTCTAAAACCAATTGTAAATACTTTATTATCATCATCATTTTTAATTGTTATAACTCTCGCATTTGTTTTAATGTGTCTATATATATTTATATTTGAATCAATTTCATTTATATATTTAGTTTCAATTAATCTATATTTATCCATATTAAGCCTCACTTCTATAGCATATTCTAAATAAATTTTCGATATATTCGCTATCTAAATTAACTAATGAATTTAATGATTTTTCTAATATCTCTTCGAATTTTGAATTTTGAAACATTTGAGTTGTAGATAAAACTACCATTTCATTTGAGAAACTATAATAAGCTTTATAATATTTTGAATATCTATTAAATTCATTTAAATCCTTTAATAGGGCATCAGAATAATCTACAGATGAAAAAAATAATTCTAATCTAATATTAAATTCATCAACAGTTAAAACAACTTCACTTTGGAAGCCATCATAATCTATTATAAATGTTGTTACAAAGGTACCATCTTCAAATGTAGTTTCCTCATCAACACCAATTGAATCGAAATAATTTTCTATTCTACTTCTAGAAATCATTATAATCACCTAACTTATTTTATCATAAATAATAAAATAAAGCCACAAATTGAACCTCTCATGACTATAAGTCATAAGATTCTCACTTCATCGTCCTTTGGACCAAAGGCCTCTTACATGGACTCCATGAGCTTTAATTCCGGTAGTTCCTACCGTATTGTATATTGTTTTAATTGTGTGTTAATCCATAATTTATAATATTTTTTGCTGCGTTATAGTCTCTATCTATTATTAGTTTACAATGTGGGCATTTATATATTTCATTAGATTTTACTTTATATGTCTTTCCACAATTACTACAAGTTTGGCTAGATGCATAATATCTATCTATCTTTTTTAAAGTCTTTCCATAATGCTCACATTTATATTCTAGTAATGTTCTTATTTTACCTAAAGATGATGTGAGCATTTTTCTTTTTTGCTTTTTTAGTTTTTGTTTAGATACTAAATCTATTATATCTAAATCTTCCATATAGATAATATCATATTTAACAACTATGGCTTTCGTTGCTTTATGAATCTTATCTAGCATATAATTGTCTTTATATTGATATATCTTGGCCAATCTTTTCCTTTGCTTATTCCAATTGTTTGAATGTAATTTACATTTAGATAATTTTTTCTGTTCTTTTCTGATTTTATTATTTAACCTATCTATATCTAATTCAGAAATGTATTTTTCATTATCACTTGTTGTAATTAGTTTTCTTACTCCAAGATCAATTCCAACACTTTTTCCTGTGTTAATTAATGTTTGTTCTTCACATTCATATATTATTGATGCTTCATATATTCCGCTTTTTAATAATTTAATTGTTACACTTATTATTTTGTTATCTCTTATATCTTTACCATATTTACATTTAACAATTCCTAATTTTGGAAGCTTTATTCCTTTTTCATATAAAGTTATATTATTATTTGTATAATTTGTTCTATATGCTTGTGTATTATGTTTTTTCTTAAATACTGGCTCTTTAGCTCTTTTAGAAAAATAATTATCATAAGCTGTTTTTAAATTTCTTAATGAATTTTGCAACGCGAATTTATCAGCTTCTTTTAAGAACTTTGTTTCTTCATTGTTTTTTAGTTCGGTTAATTTTTTACTCCAACTAGTATATTTATAATCTTTATTATTTTTCGAATAATCTAAAAAATAATTATATACAAATCTTGTATGACCAAAGATTACATTTAAAATATTAATTTGACTATTGTTTGGATATAATCTTATCTTCAGTCCTTTTTGCATCTTCATCACCTTGATTTTGTATATATCTTTTTATATTATCCATAACATTATCACTTGTGGTTGCGATATAGTATGAAGGACTCCATATATGCCCTCCCCACAATACTTTACTTAATTTATCATTATGCTTTTGATTTAACAATCTTGCCGATACACCTTTTAATGTTTTCATAACTACAGGAATAGAATCCTGTGGTGATAATCCTAACAACATATGAACATGGTCTTTATCAGTGTTAATTTCTACCAATTCATAATTATTGTTTTTACATATATTAGAAATGATATTCAAGAAGTCATCTTTTATATCATCCACTAAAATCTCACGTCCATATTTCACACACCACACAATATGATAATAAAGATCATATACATATCTTCTGCCATGTTTCATATTATCGATCACCCTACTAATATTATACTATAAAACTTGACATATACATAGTAAAAATTATGATTTATATACTTTAGTATATAATTTGAGAAAAATTGTTGACATATGCAGTTATGAATGGACAATTAGTATATTATTTTCTCAAATTATATAAAAAAGAGCCTAACTCGAAAATAAATTAACGAGTGTGCGGCTCTCAATTATCAAATTAGACTTTGTGGCTTATTATTATAATGTGTGCTTTAATAATTCAGAATATTCAACTGTTACTAAATCCTTTGGAGCAATATCAAATACTGTCTTACATCCAAAATCATTTCTCTTAGCTAATCTGTATGCAGCTCTAGCATATGCAGCTAATACTGAACCTGTGAATTCTGGATTTGAATCTAGCTTTAAGCTATATTCAATAACATGCTTAACGCCTTCAGATGTTTCACCTGTTCTAATTACAAATCCACCATGAGGAATACCATTGTGGTTTTTCTTTAATTCTTCTAAAGAAATGAAATTAACTGTTGTGTCATAATCAGCAAAATAGTTAGGCATTTCTTTGATTTCTTTTTCAATTCTTGCCTTATCTGCGCCTTCTTCAGCTACAACATAACATAATCTTGTATGTTTTTGTCTTGTAGTTAATTCAGGATTAGAACCACTTCTTACAGCCTCTAATGCTGACTCAACTGGACATGTATATTGTCTTGCGTCAACTACACCTTCAATTCTTCTGATTGCATCACTATGTCCTTGGCTTACACCCTTACCCCAGAATGTATAATCCTTTCCGTCTGGTAAGATTGCAGACATGATACATCTATTTAATGAGAACATACCTGGATCCCAACCTACTGAAATGATTGCTACATGCTTAGAAGCATCTGCAGATGCATCCACATTGGAGAAATGTGAAGCAATATTTGCATGTGTATCGAATGAATCGATAACATTGAAATATTTTGCTAAGAATGGAGTTTGTGTAGGAAGGTCAGTTGCTGAACCACCACAAATTACCATTACATCAATTTTATTAACATATTTTTCTACATCGTTGATGCTTTCAACCTTTGCTGTTGGAGTATCAATAGAAACTGTCCTAGGGTCTCTTCTTGTAAATACAGCAACTAGGCTTAAATCATCATTTTTCTTTATTGCTTTTTCAACGCCACGAGCTAAGTTACCGTAGCCATAAATACCAATTTTTATCATATTTTTACCTCATTCCTATGATATTCTATCATAATATATTTATTTTGTTAAGTAAAAAAATTAATTTTTTGATAAAAATTTTATAAAAAGGGTAAAATCGTGTCTTTTATTCAAGATTTTACCCTTTTTTAAACATTTATTCATTTATTTCTTCTTTTCTTTGTTTTAAATATTCATATAAATGCTCACCAGCAATTATAGTTATTAAGAATGTTTCAAATATAATAAAATAATTATTAAAATCAAATAATAAACCTGTTGTTACAACCTGAATTACTAATAACAAAGTAAATAATAGTGGTAAGAATTCAGCTATTATAGAAAAGATATGAATCAGCTTATCTTCTTTATTGGTTTTATAATTGAATAATATTATTACTATCAGCAATAACAACCATGCAAAATCATAAAAGGAAACTAGGTTATTATAAATAGAATAAAACAATCTCAAAAAATCAAATATTAAAATTACAACTAAAGCAACCATTGCTTCCTTATATAATTTTCTTTTCATTTTAAACTCCTAATATATTATCTGGCTTTTTTCCATTAATATATGCTTCTATTCCTTTAATTAAAGCGTTGGCCATATCATCTAGGGCCTCTTTTGTGTTAGCACCAATATGAGGTAATATGATAACATTATATTTTAGTATTGGGTTATCATCAGATATTGGTTCTGGGTCATATACATCTGCCGCAAAGCCTTTAATGATATTATTTTCTAATGCATATAATAATGCCACATTATCTATAATAGCTCCTCTTGCAGAATTAATCAAATAAGGATTTTTCTTCATTTTTATAAATGCATCCTTATTTATCATTTTTTTAGTTTCTTCATTTAAGGCAATTGAGATAATTATATAATCTGAATTATTTAAAACATAATCAAAAGATTCTAATTTAATAATAGTATCTTTTTTAGTTCTATTATATCCAATTAGATTAACACCAAAGTCTTGTAATAATTCTGCAGTTCTTATGGCAATATGTCCAACCCCAATAAAGCCTACAGTTTTATTTTTCAATTCCGAACCTAATGCCTTTATGTCGCCTAATATTTTAGTTTTAGTTGAATCATTGTATCTTCTTGCCAACATCAACATAAACATTAAATTAAGTTCAGCAACAGCGTTTGTGTTTAGATTTGGAATATTAAATGATATGATATTCTTTTTATTTGCATAATCTATATCTACCATATTATAGCCTGTCCCATGGACAGCTATAAGACCTAAATTATTGCATTTATCAATATCATCTTTTGTTATAGATTTATTTCTTACTATAGCGATATCAGATTCATATAGATTAGTAGTTAAAATATGATTATTATTTATATAGTCTATCAATATGTTTGAACATGGTTCTGTTAAATATATTTTATATTTCATAATTATCTTTCAATTTTATTATCCTTTTTCTTTTTTCTTAAATCTATATCTGCTATATCTAATAATTCATTAATATAATCCATATTTAGATTTTCTAATTTATTATAATCACCTTTAGCTACACCTACAGTTAATGTAAGGTCATATTTATCAGATGAATTTTTAACAAAATCATTAATTCTATTAATAATATCATCAATAGATGTACTCTTTTTAATACTAATTAATAATACAAATTCATCTCCACCAGGTCTATAGGCAAATGCACCGTATTCACAACATATATTGTTTAAGGCATCTCCAATAGACTTTAGGGCATTATCTCCCTCAAGGTGTCCAAAATTATCATTAATTTCTTTGAAATAATTTGCATCTAAGAATAATAAATAGTTATTGTTATTTTTCTTAAATATCTTTTTAATATTTTCAAGGTTAGATTCTAATCCTGTCCTATTAAATATATCTGTAAGTGAATCATGAGATACCTGTTCTTCTAGCTTTTTAATCTTATCATTTAAACGATTATAAGTTTGAACAGATTTTGATATATCTGTAGTATATACAATTAACCACTTAGACATATCGTTTGTCTCTATAACCTTACATTCAGTTTGGAAATATCTAGGTGAATCCTTTGTTTCATATGTAGATCTATGTCTATATATGATTGGATCATTTAACTTCATTTTTAAGATATTATTATAATCTAGATCCTTAAACATTTTTTCTCTGATATCGTCTTCAACGATAAATGAAAATTCTTGTCTAATTAGTTTTTCCCACTCAGTGTTTAGTGAATAACCTGTTATAGCACCATCTTTGAACGCATATCTATATATTTGTCTAGAATCAATATTTAGACCTGTTAAAGCTACGAAATCATTAGTAAAGATATTAATTAATAAATCTTTCATTCTATTAGCTTCTACAAGTCTTACTTGAGTTGCCTCGTAATATTTAGAATTATCTACCATAAAGGCAAATAGTATTTTTTCATCATTTTCTATTAAAGTTTGAACTCTAATAGATGTTATGTGAATAGATGAATCTCTATCATTGTCTTCTATAGATTGATATGATTTAATAATATATCTTATAGATTTGCCAGATGGCATATTTAACATTTCATTTTTAAAATCAATATTAGGTTTATCTATTGCTGAATTAAAGAAATCGCATAATTTATCAAATATCTTATTGTCATTAACAACAAATGGCTTATTATCTATATTCTTATATAGCTTACCTTCATGTTTATTAAAATTATATTTAATGACTCTAATAGGTACACCAAAAAGCGCACTTGTAACTAATGATATAAAGTTAGACATTTCAGAATTAGCTATTTTAACATCATTATAAGCCTTCTTTAATTCTACTTCCTTCTTTATATTTTCATTTTTAATTGCGTTACTTCTCACTCTAGATATTACGATATTTAAAGCTCTACCTAAAAGTTTTAATGCTTTCTTTTCTTCAGATGTCCATTTTCTCTTCTTATGGAAATCTAGAATACCAATTGTACCATCAGTACTTGTACCTCTAGTTAATCCATAATACAAAATAGATTTATAATCTCTTCCTTTTAAAGGAATACCTGGCTTTTCAGATAAGCCATCTTCATCATATAACATACATTGTGATGCATATTGTTCAACTGTAATAGGAAGCTCTAAACCCCTTAAATTATATTTATTTTCAGAATAAGCACAATTTAAGAATATACATTTACTTCCATCAGATGATGCAATATTTGTGTATACTACATCAACATTTAATTCCTTTAAGAATCTATTTAATAATCTATCTATATATTCATCTTTAACATTTTGATAATCCTTAGTTTGAGTTATAAAATCATTAATTGCAAGATTAATATGGTGAATATTTACATATTTTGTAGATTGAATTTCTACATAAGATGTACAATCTCTTTCACATAGCTTATTAAATTCTTCAATTGGAAGTGGCTTAGAATAGAAATATCCTTGTGCCCAGTTACAACCATATTTTTTAAGTAATTCAATATATTCTAGACTTTCTACTCCTTCAGCAATGGCAGGAATATCTATAGCATTTGCGATATCTAGTACTGATTTAATAATATCTTGGCTCTTTTTATCATTTCTTGAGAAGAATTTTAAATCAATCTTAATAGCGTCAAAGTCTACATCCTTTAAGACATTTAATCCTGAATAACCAGAACCAAAATCATCCATTAATACTTTAAATCCAGCATCTCTTAATTTTTGAACTGTATCTTTTATTAATGAAACATTAGAAAAGATTGTCTCAGTAATTTCAAGTTCTAATAAGCATGATGGAACATCATATTTTTTAACTAATGAAACAATATCATCTATGAAACTATTCATAGATAAAAAGATTCTAGATACATTAACTGAAATACCAAAGATAGGAAGTCTATTATCCATTCTCCATCTAATATATTTAACTGTTTCTTCCCAAACATATCTATCTAATTTATCTATTAATCCATTTCTTTCAAAGATAGGTATAAACTCACCAGGTGATATTATTCTATCATTCTTACCCCATCTTACTAAAGCTTCTGCCCCAATAATCTTGTTTAGGATAATATCATATTTAGGCTGTAGATAAATTAAAAATTCATGATTCTTTAAGGCTTGTTCAAAAGATGATACATAATTTTGTTCTAAAGCTAAATCATCTCTCATTTGATCATCATATTTTAAATATGCGGGTCCTATAGAACCTTTTATCTTTTTAGCAGCTAGGGTTGCATAATCTAGCATTTGATCTATTGTTATATTAAAATCTTTTATTTCATAAACACCAAATGTTAATTCAATATCATATTCTTCGTTATATGATTTAATTTCATTTTTGATATTTGAAATAATTGTTTTTAAATCATTATCATTTCCAGCTAATAAGAAAGCAAATCTATCTTTGCTTAATCTACCATAACAAATATCAAATTCTTCATTTTCAGAAGATAATATTTTAGAAATATATCTTAAGATATTTTCAGCATATTTAACTCCAAAGAAATAATTAATCATAGTGAATTTATTAATATCAAATTTAACAACATAATAATGCTTATCATAATCTGTAATTTCAGAAATTATTTTAGTTGCTTCTTTTTTAAATGTTTCTTCATTATAAATATCACAAAGTCTATCAAATGTTGGTCTATCTACTAGACTTCTTGGATGACTCAATACTTTTATTGCCTCATTGATTCTTAAATTTAATACTTTGTTATTTGAAATCAATTCATAAAAATCATACGCACCAGCATTAACATACGCCTTAATATTTTTTAGATTGATTTTATCTCTTACAACAATAATAGGTACAAATTCAGAAATATGATACTTCTTTATCTCTGTAATAATATTGATATCTTCAACATAATCTAAAATACAAGATATATTATTCTTATCAAGAATATCAAACATATCATTTTTGTCAGCAAGAAAAATATTAAACTCTTCATTTAATAGGGAAATAATATCATCATTAATTTTTTTGTCTGTGATAATCATAATATTTTTCTTCATAACAATCTATTCCTTTTTAAAAATGGCAATATCTACTAATATTTTAACTCATAATATTTATTATGACAATAAAAAAACACCTTAAATTTTTAAGGTGTCTTAATAATTAAAATGAAGTTGGTACTAAGAAATACACCAAGAATAGAGCAAAAATGACAAAGCATATTAAAGATATCTCCCAGTTTGGTTTATTTTTCCTCTTTTTTGCTTTAAATAAAATCATATCAAATGCGTATGCTAAAGTATTTAAAACTACATATGTAATAATACCAAGTCCAATACCTGTAGTGATTGAATAAGTAAGTGGCATCATTATGATTGTTACAAATGCTGGAACGATGTGTAGTGGATTTTTAAAATCTAATCCAGTAACATTTCCCATCATTAATACACCAACATATAGTAATGCTGAAGCAGCTGCCGCACTTGGAATAAATGCGAATATTGGAAGTAAAAATATTGCTAAAAAGAAACAAATTGCTGTAACTAGAGATGTAAATCCTGTTTTACCTCCAGCTGCAATACCAGATCCTGATTCAACGAACATTGTTACTGTAGATGTACCAACTGCCGCACCTGCAACTGTAGCTATTGAATCTGAAATCATTATTTTGTTGTAATTTAATGGTTTTCCATTTTTATCTACTAATCCTGCAGTTGTAGCACAACCAACAACTGAACCCATTGTATCAAACATATCAATCATACAAAGAGTAACAATTACCATTACTGCTGTCATACCAGATCCTTGAGGGAAATTAAATCCATCAGTGAAGGCAGCAAATGCTACTCCTCCTTCATTATATGGATTAAAGAATGTTTTGAAATTTTCCCAGAATTTCCATGTTATACCAGGAACTTCTCCTTTAAGGATATCAATATTAGTGACATTTAATCCCCAACCTAAAAGTGTTGCCGATAATATACCAATAATAACTGCGCCCTTAACCTTTAAGTGAGATAACAGTGAAATAACAATAAAACCAAATAAGCATACCACTGCACCGCAGGCAGGTCCACCAAGAATCCACGAACCAGAGTTTGATTGTATTAGCCATGATTCTTTTACATTAAAAGGTATTAATGAGATAATTGTAAAATCATTTTTAACAATAATACCAGCGTTTTGTAAACCAATGAACGCGATAAATAAACCTAAGCCTACTGAAATAGCCTTTCTAATTGATTCAGGAATACTATCAAATATTCTTTCTCTTAATGTTACCCATCTTCCAGTTTTTCTATCTAGACCTATAGGTATAATTGAAACAAGAATATATATAATACCAGATATTAAAACTAATAGCATTGCATTACCAAATGTAAATTCATATTTACCATATGCATTACTATAAGCTCCTATTCCTCCACCTATTAGTGTACCAATAGTTGAATTTAAGCCTAAACCTGGAGCTTGAGCAAATGGCATTTTAGCAATAAAAGCCATTAATAATGTACCAATAATAGCACCTATCGCTGTAGCGATAAATAAGCTTGACCAGTGAATATCTTGTGTTCCAGCAAAGAAAATATTATTTGGATTTACTGTTAAGATATAACACATAGCTAAAAATGTAACAATACCGGCTAAAATTTCGATTCTAATAGATGAGCCATGACGAGTAATACCAAAAAATTTGTTTATTTTTGAAGCCTTGTAATCTTCATATTCTACTACTCCATCTTTATTTACACGAGCCCTTGATGATGGCTTTTCTTCTTCAATTAAAGATCCATCTTCATTTGAACTCTCTTCTTCCTTTAAAGAATCGTCATTTTCAGTTAATTCCTTATCTTCATCCATATTTAGTTTCCCCTCCTAGCAATAACTATTTATAGTTTATATTAATATTAAAATAATAACAAGTATAGAACAAAAATAAAGCCTCCTAAGAGGCCTTATTATTATGGAAATACTATTTCATGATCCCAATCAATACCATCATCAGGTAGTGGTTCACTATCATCTGTATCAGTATTAGTTGTAGGATTATCATTAGAATTATTAGAATCATTATCTATCTTTTTAGAGCATGACATTAACACAAATGAGAATAACATTAATATTAGAAATATTAATAATTTATTAGATTTCATAACTAAATCCACTGCATTCTACTACTGTTCCATTTTTAAGCGTTATTGTTGTAGTAGCGTTTATAGTATATCCTTTGTGTGCTGATGTTATACCCTTAATTACTGTATAATAATATCTAATGCCTTCACCACTTTCAGCAACAACTGTGTTGTCACTTAGCTTAAGTGATTTATAGAATGTTTCAACTTCAGCATTGATAGTTTTAGTAGTTACTCCACTTGAATTTTTGATTGTGATATTAATGACTACATTATCAATATCATCAACACTATCATAAACTTCATTATATTGTAATTTTCCAATAATTCTTAATGCTTTATACTCTGTATTATCTACTGTATATTTGCCTAATTGATATCCAAGCTTTAATTCATCTTCTACAGTAACTGATACACTATTGACATAGAATGATCTAGATGCATTTCCTGCAGTAACAAATTTCAATCCATTTATTGTTCCTTTACAGCTAACATTTGCGCTAGTTCCATCAATATTTAATACTGCTGATGAATTATCATAATCAACAATTAAAGTAATAACATGTGTTGAATTAGCTGCATATTGTGTATCAAACATTTCATGCCAAGTTGTATCATAATAACCAAGCTTTTTATTAGTTTCTGATGAACCAACTATACAATTACCATTATCGCCTAAGAATGTTAAAAATTTCCAATTTCCAGCTGATGGAATAGTTACAGATACTTGATATAATACTTTTCCAGTAGTAAATTTGCTTGATGAATAAAACATATAATATGCTTCAACTGTATTTGCATCATCATCATAAATATATAATTGTGAATTTGTTATAGTTACATTATTTGTTGTACTACTTCCAAGATTTTTATATATACCACCATCAGATGGGGTGTTTGATGTAGTATTAATTTCTCTATCTGTATTTGAACTAAAATCATCATTTACTACAGTCGCAACTGAAGTGTTGTTATATACTGGTGGAAGATCAGTTTCTTCTGATATCACAGTATACTCTGCTGCCTTAGAAATACCAGCACCTGCTACAGTAGGAATCAATTCAGGAAGCTCTGATGCATTATTCATTACTTCTACAATACTACATTCATTATCTTTATCATAATAGAATAAACTTTCATTAGTATCGAAATTTGTATAGTCAGTTGTCGTTCCATCTGGATAACATGTACTTCCACCAGATTTTGTTGTTCTATTTTCTATAGGTCTTGATGAATATGATTTGTTTGATCCGGATCCGGTTAATACAAATATTCCATTTTCATTTATTCCTAAACCATTTGAACTACTATCTGAAGTAGTTGCTTTACTAGTAAATACATTACCTATCGCTTTAATTGTTGTTCCAACTGGATTAACATTATCTTTTACTTCATATGCTAACATATAAGGATTTTTAGCATCAAAGTAACAATTTTCTACAAACGCAAAAGCATATGCTCTAACGCTTATTCCTGTAGATGTCGTATCTTTATAATAGTTATTATACATATGACAATTTGCTTGTCTTAATAATGGTAATCTTGATTTACAACCTAAATAATAATTATGATGTAAAGTTATATTATATTGTAGGCAATCATTACCTGAACCAATTAAATTAGTTTTGTGTGTTCCATTATATTTACAATATGAAATAGTTAAATTATGAGCATATTTAAAATCAGATGAACCATCACCATCTCCCTTATCTTGTTCATAAGATAAGTCCCAATTATTTAATCCTTCATTAAAAGTTAAATTATGAAGCCAATAATTTGAATAATCTAAATCAGTATTCTTATTGCCTTGAATACCAATTGCATCTTCTGGATAATCAGTAAAATATAGATTTTTAAATTCTATTGAATTTGATTTTTTAACAGTAAAACCAAATTGATAAATACCAGCATCATCGCCTATACCTTCAATAGTTACATTCCTTGCAGAATCAAATTCAAGCATATTCCAGTATGAATCAAATTTTCCATCTTTGTATATTGCTTGAGATTTTAGGCCATTAAGCTTAGTAATACCTCTACTTAAATCATTACTATATGATACACCAGTAATATTATCAGCATCAGTTGTTGCTGATGCACCTACTAATGCTGCTTGTTCAGTAACTAGGGCAGATGTTTTTGCATCATTAGTATATGTCACTTTATTCCACTGAACAGTTTGAATTTCACCTATAATTCTAATGTCAAGTGGATTGTTTGAATTTTTTTGTGCTGCTAATATGTTAGCTAAGCCAACACATTCAAGACCAGCAATTGTTGCCTTAACTGTGTTTTTTGTTGCATCAGTAACATAAACAACTACTGTATTATCTTTTAATACACCATCATCAGTATACGCACCAACACCAGATGTGTAATTAAAATGTGCATAACCTGATCTATCTTCTTTTGATACAGTAATATCTTTTATTTCAATTCTTTGAGAATCATTTTCTTGTGAATTAATAATAGGTACTAATTTTAAATAATAATTACCTGCTTCAAGTCCTACTGCATCTACTCTAATATTATTATCAATTTCTCTTACTAATTCGTCATCGATTTTTGTATAATTAGTATCATTTTCATTTTTATAATATGCATTATATGAAGTCGCACCTGCAATTTTGTTAAATGTAGCATTTAATGCTTCTTTTCCTGCATTTACACTAACTATTCCATCACCTGCAGCTATTACCATAAATAATGAACAGAATGTAAATATAGCTAAAGATAATAACAATGTACATAATAATCTTTTTATTTTCATATTATCATCCTCCTAATCTATACCAAATCCGTCATTATCATTGATAAATCCTTCATCTTCTTCACCAAGAGATTTAGCAATAATATCTTCTATTTCTATTATTTCATCTAATATATCTGGTTTAATGTATTCCTTCATAAATACCACCATCTTTCTTAAAAATCGATAACTTATAATATAAATATATCATATATTTATCTTTTTTTATAGATACAATAAAAAAAGGATTAGTTTTTAGCTAATCCTATATTTTTGAAATATCAATTAATTGTAATTGATTTGAATCTAATCTATCTTCTAAAGATGTTATTAATGCTTCTGCTGTATCGATTGCAGTTAATACTGTAACACCAGTTTCAATCGCATTTCTTCTAATTAAGAAACCATCCTTTGAGTGGTTTTGTCCCTTAGCTGGAGTATCAATAACTAAATCTATTCTATGTCCTAAAATCAAATCAATTATTGTAGGCTCTCCTTCTACAATCTTATTTACATATTCGGCATTAACTCCATTAGAAGTTAAATAATGATAAGTATTCTTTGTTGCGTAAATATGATATCCAAATGCTTCAAATCTCTTAGCGATTGGAAGTATTTCAGGCTTATCCTCATCACATACTGTGATGATCATATTCTTATACTTAGGAAGTCTAATATTAGCTCCTAAGAATGCTTTATATAATGCTTCATTGAATGATTTAGAAATACCTAAGCATTCACCTGTAGACTTCATTTCAGGTCCTAAGTTAATATCAGCACCTCGAATCTTTTCAAATGAGAATACTGGCATCTTAATTGCATAATAATCAGCTTTTGGTTGTAAGCCTGGAGTGTAACCTAATTCTTTAATCTTATGTCCTAAGATAACCTTAGTTGCAAGCTTTACAATAGGAATACCTGTAACCTTTGAAATATATGGTACAGTTCTTGAAGATCTTGGGTTAACCTCAATGATATAGATATCATCTTTAATAGCGATAAATTGAATATTAATCATACCTTTAACATGTAATGCTTTAGCTAGTCTCTTTGTATAATCAACAATCTTATCTATTGCTTTATCAGATAATGTTCTTGCAGGATATACTGAAATTGAATCCCCTGAGTGAATACCTGTTCTTTCAATTAATTCCATGATACCAGGAATTAAGATATCTTCTCCATCGCAAACTGCATCAACTTCACATTCCTTACCCATTAGATATTTATCTACTAAGATAGGGTGATCTTGAGCAATTCTATTGATAATACCAATATATGTAATAATATCTTGGTCATTAATTGCGATACGCATACCTTGACCACCAAGTACATAAGATGGTCTTACAAGTACTGGGTATCCAAGTTCATGAGCTGCTTCAATTGCTTCATCAGCTGTAAATACTGTTTTACCTTTGGCTCTTGGAATTCCAGTTTGTTCTAGTATTTCATCAAATAATTCTCTATCTTCAGCTGCATCTACATCTTTTGCATCTGTACCGAAAATCTTAACACCCATCTTGATTAATGCTTCAGTTAACTTAATTGCAGTTTGACCACCGAATTGAACTACTGCTCCATCTGGGTGCTCAAGGTTAACAACATTTTCAACATCTTCTGGTGTTAATGGTTCAAAATATAATCTATTTGAAATATCGAAGTCTGTTGAAACTGTTTCAGGGTTATTGTTGATAATGATAGTTTCATATCCTTCATTTTCAAATGCCCATGAAGCATGAACTGAACAGAAATCGAATTCAATACCTTGACCAATTCTAATAGGACCAGAACCTAAAATTAATACCTTTTTCTTGTTAGATGGAATTGCTTCATTTTGACCATCATATACTGAATAGAAATATGGAGTCTTTGCGGCAAATTCACCAGCACACGTATCAACCATCTTAAATGATGCATTGATATTGAAATATTTTCTAGTGTTCTTTACATCCTCTAAATCCTTACCAGTTATTCTTGCGATAACAGTATCAGGGAATTCATATTTTTTAGCAAGCTTTAATAGATCAATAGACATTTCTTCTCTCTTTAATCTATTTTCAACTTCAATTAAATTATTTAACTTATCAATAAACCATCTATCAATTTTAGTAATTTGATAAATTTTATCATAGCTATAGCCTCTTCTTAAGGCTTCAGCTATCCTCCAAATTCTTAAATCATCTACTAAATTTAAGTCTCTATCTAATTCTTCTTCAGTTAATTTAGAGAAGTCATAGCTTAATAATGAATCAACATGTTGCTCTAAAGATCTAATAGCCTTCATTAGGGCACCTTCGAAGTTTGTACAAATTGACATTACCTCTCCTGTTGCCTTCATTTGTGTAGTTAATTTTCTCTTTGCAGAAATAAATTTATCAAATGGAAGTCTAGGCATCTTTACAACGCAATAATCTAGCATTGGTTCAAATGATGCATAAGTCATCTTAGTGATTGCGTTAGGAATTTCATCTAATGTATAACCTAAGGCAATCTTAGCTGTAACCTTGGCAATAGGATAACCTGTTGCTTTAGAAGCTAAGGCAGATGATCTTGAAACTCTTGGGTTAACTTCAATAACACAATATTCAAATGAATCTGGATTTAAGGCATATTGAACATTACAGCCACCTCTAACTCCAAGCTCTGTAATAATCTTTAATGCACTTGTTCTTAGCATTTGATATTCTTTATCAGCTAATGTTTGAGAAGGCGCTACTACAATTGAATCTCCTGTATGAACTCCAACTGGGTCAATGTTTTCCATGTTACATACACAAATACATGTACCATTTGCATCTCTCATTACCTCGTATTCTACTTCCTTCCAGCCAGCTATACATCTTTCAACTAATACCTGACCAACACGAGATAAACGAAGTCCATTAGATAAGATTTCTTCTAATTCAACCTCATCATGAGCGATACCTCCACCAGAACCACCAAGTGTGTATGCTGGTCTTAATACTACTGGGTATCCTATCTTTTCAGCGAATTTCTTTCCATCAGGAACATTTTCAACAACTAAGCTTTCAGCAATAGGCTCACCAAGCTTAATCATTGTCTCTCTAAATGCTTCTCTATCCTCAGCTTTAAAAATTGTATCTCTAGATGTACCAATTAGCTTAACTGATTTATTTTGTTCAAAATAACCACTATCAGCTAATTCCATAGCTAGATTTAAGCCTGCTTGACCACCTAGTGTAGGTAAAATGCTATCAGGCTTTTCTTTTTCAATTACTTCTTTGACAACCTCAACAGTAAGAGGTTCAATATATACTCTATCAGCTATATCCTTATCAGTCATGATAGTTGCTGGGTTTGAATTTAATAATACAACCTCAACGCCCTCTTCCTTTAAGGCACGACATGCTTGAGTACCAGCATAATCGAATTCTGCTGCTTGACCTATAACAATTGGACCAGATCCAATTACTAATACCTTTTTAATATCCTTACATTTAGGCATTTAAATCGCCTCCCATCATTTTGATAAACATATCAAATAAATATCCAGAATCTAATGGACCAGGACATGCCTCAGGGTGGAATTGAACTGTAAAGATGTTTTTATTTACATATTTTAATCCTTCATTAGTCTTATCATTAACATTTACAAACGCAGGTATTGCAACTTTTGGATCTAATGAAGCTTCTTCTACATAATATCCATGATTTTGAGATGTAATATATACCTTATTATTGATTAAATCCTTAACAGGGTGATTTCCACCTCTATGACCATATTTTAACTTCTTTGTGTTAGCACCAGTAGCTAAAGCCATTAATTGGTGTCCTAAACAAATAGCAAAAATAGGAATATTTGTATCATATAGCTTTTTAATTTCTTTTATTATTTCTACGTTATCCTTTGGATCACCAGGACCATTAGATAACATTATTCCATCTGGCTTATCATTAATAATTTCTTCGGCTTTAGTATCGGCAGGATATACGATAACATTACAGCCTCTCTTATTTAAGTTTTTAGCAATTGATGCCTTAGCACCAAAATCTAATAAGGCAACTCTTTTTCCAGTGCCTTCTAATTCATATTTTTCAGGTGTTGTAACAAGTGAAACAACATCTTTAGCTTTAAATGCTTTAATTCTTGGAAGAACTTCTTCTAAATCATAATCTGAATTAGTAGTAATCATTCCATTCATTGTACCCTTTTCTCTTAATATAATAGTTAAAGCTCTAGTATCAATATCTGAAATACCAGTGATATTATTCTTAACTAAATAATTAATTAAAGTGTCTTCACATCTAAAGTTAGAGGGGAATTTTGCAATTTCATGAACAATAAATCCATCAACAAATGAACCTTTAGATTCAGTGTCTTCTAAATTTATTCCATAATTTCCAATTAATGGATAAGTCATGCATACTGCTTGACCTGCATAAGATGGATCTGTTAATACCTCTAGATATCCTGTCATTGAAGTATTAAATACAATTTCAGAGATTATTTCTTTTTGAGATCCAATTGAATTACCCTCGAAAACTGTACCATCTTCTAAAATAAGATAAGCCTTCATAATTTTACCTGCCTTTATTTTTCTTAAAAAAGAGGGGACAAATGGCATATAGATTCCTTTTGTCCCTCATAAAAAACTAATAAATAATCTTAAATTAATGTAATTATAATGACAAAGGAATAGCCCTTCTCTCTAATATTATTAGAGCCCTCTATAAAACATCCGACATATTATAACACCAAAAATATCATTTGTATAATATTTTTTTACATTTTTTTGAAATTTTTTTAATTAAATAATTTTCTTCAACCTTTCGATTGCCTCTAATGTGTTTTCATATGTGTTAAATGCTGTTAATCTTAAGTAGCCCTCACCCATAGTACCAAAGCCTACTCCAGGTGTAGTTACTATATATGCGTTCTTTAAAATATAATCAAAGAATTCCCATGAATTATACTTCTTTGGACATTTAATCCACAAGTATGGTGATGATTCACCACCAGTATAATAAATATCCTTTGATTTAAAGAAATCAGCTAATAGCTTTGCGTTCTTCTTATAATATTGGATTGCCTTTTGGCATTCCTTTTCACCTTCAATACTTAGTGCTGCCTCTGCTGCCCTTTGGATTGGGTAAGATACACCATTAAATTTAGTTGCTTGACGTCTTCTCCATAAATCATTAATTAATACGCCTGCTGCACTTAATTCTCTTGGAATAATTGTATATCCACAACGTAGTCCAGTGAAGCCTGCCATCTTAGATAATGATGAAACCTCAATTGCACATTCTCTTCCGCCTTCTATTTCGAAAATAGAATGAGGATAATTGCCACTAATAAATGCTTCATAAGCATTATCATATATAATTAAAGATCCAGAATCTTTTGCATAATTAACCCAATTTTTTAATTCATCATAGCTATAAAGTGAACCAGTTGGGTTGTTAGGTGAACATAAATAAATGATTTTAGGTTCCATATCTAATCCAGTTGGCATAGGCTTAAAATCATTTTCCCTACTTCCATTTAAGAAATGAATATTTCTTCCTGACATTGTGTTTGAATCAATATATACAGGATATACTGGGTTAGTAATATAAATTTCATTATTATCAAATATATCTACTATATTACCTAAATCAGATTTAGCACCATCAGAAATAAATATATCGTCATTATTAACCTTTATATTTTTTCTTTCATAATATAGTCTTACGCTATCTTTTGTAAATTCATAACCATACTCAGGTGGATATCCTCTAAATGTCTTGATATCTCCCATTTCATCTGCAGCTTTTTTAATTGCTGAAGTTACAAGTTCTGGAATAGGAAGTGTTACATCACCTATACCAAGTCTAATAATTTTAACATCGGGATTTTCTGCTTGGAATTTTTTAACTCTCATGTTTATTTCAGAGAATAAATAATTTTTATTTAATTTAGAAAAATTTTGATTAATTTTAATCTTCATAATATACTCCTTCATAAACCATCTTCGCAGGACCTGTCATAATGATTGTGTAATCATCTAATACTCTAATTTTTAAAGTACCACCTAATAGGTCAATCTTTATATCAGTATTGAAATCACAAATACCATTTTTTACAGATGCTGCACAAACTGCACAGGCACCAGTACCGCAGGCAAATGTTTCTCCGCTGCCTCGTTCCCATACTCTCATTTCTAAATGATCTTTTGAAATGATTTTTACAAATTCAGTATTTACTCTATTTTTAAATAATGAATAATTCTCAAAGTAAGGACCATCTTTAACAAGATTTAAAATCTTTGTATTATTAACATAAATTACAGAATGAGGATTTCCCATTGATACTGCAGTTATGTTATATTTCTTATTCTTTATTTCTACTTCTTTATTTATATATTCTTCATTAGAATCCAGACCGATATCTTCAGGCTTAAATGATGCAACACCCATATTTACTTCAACTGAATGAACTTTACCATTTTCACCTATTAATAATTTTAATGTTTTTATACCTGATAATGTTTCAACAGTAACTACATCTTTGAATACCATTTGATTATCATATAAATATTTACCAATACATCTAATGGCATTACCACACATATTGCCTTCACTACCATCAGCATTAAACATTCTCATTCTACAATCAGCCAAAGTACTTGGCATAATTAATACTATACCATCACTACCTACACTAAAATGTCTTTGTGACATTTCAATTGCTAATTCAGTTGGGTTATCTATTTTTTGGTTGAAACAATTGATATAAATATAATCATTTCCACAACCATGCATTTTAGTAAATCTAATTGCCATTTTTTAACCTCCTATTAAGTGATGCCTTAATAAAGCCTAAGAATAATGGGTGAGCTTTATTAGGTCTACTCTTAAATTCAGGATGGAATTGAACTCCTAAATAGAATTTTTCATCACTTAATTCTACTGCCTCTACTAATCTCTTGTCAGGTGACATACCTGATATAGTTAATCCTTTTTTCTTGAAATCTTCTAGATAATCATTATTGAATTCATATCTATGTCTATGACGTTCAGAAATTAAATCTTGTTTATATAATTCTTTCATCTTTGTGTTATCGGTAATTACACAAGGATAAGCACCCAGTCTTAATGTTCCACCCTTTTCAATTTCATCAGATTGACCAGGGATATAATCTATTACTCTATTTTTAGATAATTCATCAAATTCAAATGAATTTGCGTCAGCTAAACCTAATACATTTCTTGCATAAGAAATACATAGTATTTGCATACCAAGACAGATACCAAAATATGGTATATGATTTAATCTTGCATAATTTGCAGTTAAAATCATACCCTCTATTCCTCTATTTCCAAATCCACCAGGAACAATGATTCCATCTACATCACTAAATATTTCATCAATATTAGATTCAGTTATTTCTTCACTATCAATCCATTTAATATCAATATGAGATTCATTTTGATATCCTGCATGTTTTAATGCTTCTACAACTGATAGGTATGCATCATGAAGCTCAATATATTTTCCCACTAGAGCAATATTGATATTATATTTAAGATTTTTAATCTTCTTAACTAAATCTACCCAATCTGATAGGTCAGGTTCATTAGCTTTTAGATTTAATTCTCTTATAACAATCTCAGAGAAATGAGATTTTTCTAACATTAAAGGTGCTTCATATAAATTATCTAATGTTGTATTTTCAATAACACAATCCGCCTTAACATCACAGAATAATGCTACCTTCTTAAAGATATTAATATCAGTAATCTTTTCATCAGCTCTTAAGACAATAATATTTGGAGATATACCCATACCTCTTAATTCTTTTACTGAATGTTGAACAGGTTTAGATTTATGTTCTCTAGATGCCTTTAAATAAGGAACTAGACATACATGAATATATAATGTGTTATCTAGGCCTTGTTCTCTGCCTATTTGTCTTATTGCCTCAATAAATGGTCTAGATTCAATATCTCCTGTTGTACCACCTATTTCAGTTATAACAACATCAGCATTTGTTTTCTTTCCAACCTCATAAATGAAATCTTTTATTTCATTTGTGATATTAGGTACATATTGAACAGTCTTACCAAGATATTCTCCTCTTCTTTCTTTTGAAATAACATTAGAGAATACCTTACCTGTTGTTAGATTAGAAAATTTGTTTAAATTTTCATCTATAAATCTTTCATAATGACCAAGGTCTAAATCAGTTTCTGCGCCATCTTCAGTTACGAATACTTCGCCATGTTGATAAGGTGACATAGTACCTGGGTCTACATTAATATAAGGATCTAGCTTTTGAGCTGCAACCTTAAGTCCTCTTGATTTTAATAATCTACCAAGTGATGCGGCTGTAATACCTTTTCCAAGGCCTGAAACAACACCACCAGTTACAAATATATACTTGCTCATTTTGCCTCCTTATATTTTGAAATAATTTCTTTGGCTACATATATCTTAGTCTTTCTAATAAACATAGCTCTCTTTTCAATATGCTTGTGAGCTTCATCTTCACTCATATGTAAATGCTTAATTAATAATAATTTCGCATTATTAATTAATCTTATTTCTTCTAGCTTGTCTTTAATACCCATAGGCTTTTCAACAAGCTTTCTTTCTCTTATTATTGACGATTCTAATAATTTAACAGATTGAATTATTATATTTGCCGATGTAGGTCTTGAAACAGTTAATATTCCATAATCATATGTTTTGTCATAAACCTCATCATATAATTCATTTTTAACAAATAATATAATTCCCATCTTATATTTATATCCAGCATCAATTGCGAAATTAATACCAAATTCATCAGGCAAGGGAGAGCTTATAATCATTAAATCATAATCATTATCAATTAATTCTCTTCTTGCCTCACTAATTGATTCGACTAACTTAATTGGATCATTTTTATCCTTTAGAAGGTTGATGATTGTATCTGAGAAGCTGTTTTTTCTAGCAACTATTAATAGGCTATTAACATTTTCCTTCACAATCTCACCTTCTTTTTAATTATTAATAATTAATTTAGGTAATTATCAATAATCTTTTGATTTAAAATCTTTTTAATAAATTCTGATTCTTTAGCTATCTTTTTAGCTTCTTCTAAAGTTTCAGGTAATAATTCTAATTTATCTAATACCTCTTTTGGGGCAGTGTATAAATTATAATTAACTGGCTCTCTTAATGACTTTTTATTTTTAATTCCATCTATAGCTGCATAAATTAATAATGTATATGCTAAATATGGATTAGTCATTGGATCTGCCTGTCTAAATTCAATTCTTCTATATTTACCATTTGCGGCAGGTATTCTAATTAACTCACTTCTATTTTCACTTGACCATGAAACATATTTAGGAGCCATCATTTTGCCAAGTCTTTCATATGACTTATCTGTTGTGTTAAAGAACGCAGTCATTTCTCTTGCATGCTCTAATATTCCTTCAATGGCATATTTAATATTGTTTTCATCATTAGATTCAATAGACATATTAATATGATGACCATTACCTGGAGCATTAATAATAGGCTTTGGATCAAATGATGCATATAAGCCATTTCTTGCCGCAATAGTTTTTACTACAGACTTAAATGTAGTGGCGTCATCTGAAGCACTTAGTGGGTCGCTATACCTAAAATCTATTTCATTTTGTCCAGGACCCTCCTCGTGGTGGCTACCAACTGGAAGTATTCCCATTTGTTCTAATGTTAAACAAATTTCACGTCTTACATTCTCACCTTTATCTTCTGGTGCTATATCCATATAGCCTGCCTGATCAAAAGGAATAGATGTAGGCTCTCCTAATTCATTTGTTTTAAATAAATAAAATTCTATTTCAGATCCAAAATTAAATGTTAATCCATATTTTTTAGCTTCTTCAATTGCGTTAATTAAAATAGTTCTTGAATCACAATCAAAATCAGAACCATCTGGATTTTTAATTGAGCAATACATTCTAATTACTCTACCTTGGCTTGGTCTCCAGGGTAATCTTTGAATTGTATCTGTATCAGGCTTTAATATTAAATCAGATTTAATATCTAGGCCAAATCCTTTAATGGCAGCACCATCAATGCTAACGCCATGTAAAAATACTCTTTCTAGCTCATGTGGCATTACAGAAATATTTTTCTGATTACCATAAATATCAACAAAAGCTAATCTTATGAATTTAACATCCTCTTCTTCAATGTAATCTGAAATTGTTTTTAAATCGTACATAGAATACCTCCTTGTATTCAAAATATAATATGGATTATTTATTATATTTGTTAATTATTTGTTCAGCACAATCAATACCATCTTTTAATGCGATGACTACTAATGATTGACCATTTTTCATATCTCCGCAAACAGAGATTTTATCATTGTATTTAAAGTTATTTAATTTAACTCTATTATTAATAGAATCTAATTTATAACTATTTAAATCATCAGTTGTTGTTCCGATAAAGCCCATTGCGATAATTAAATAATCACATGGTAAATATTCTCTTGTATTAGGAACATCTACTAATTTCATTCTTCCGCCCTCATTAATGAATTGAACCTTCTTGATATATACTCCAACCATCGT
Organism: Acholeplasmatales bacterium; assembly: GCA_017441525.1. Classification (GTDB taxonomy): domain Bacteria; phylum Bacillota_I; class Bacilli_A; order Acholeplasmatales; family Anaeroplasmataceae; genus Anaeroplasma. The sequence goes on from JAFRXJ010000043.1 coordinate 28,297, forward strand.
ACCATCTTCTTTAACGACTTCATCAATAGTTGTTTCATATCTCCTGATATCATGATTCATTAATGTGTTAGCTTCTAATACACCATAATCTGTTTTCTTCTTATTAGGGTAATTAGGCCAAGGTAATGTATTTTCTAGTGGTGGCTCTTTTGTTATTTCTAATTCAGTAATTGATTTTGCTCTTTGTCTAGCAGCCGTACCACAACAATCGTTTGCGGTATCACCACCACCAACGATAATTACATCTTTATCCTTTAAGTTATATTCAAATTCTTTTCCATCTAATAAATTCTTTGTTGTTTTAGTTAAGAAATCAACTGCGTATAAGATACCTTTAGCATCATTATTCTTAACTTGTAGTGGTCTAGCAAAGGATGTACCACATGCGAATATAATTTCATCATATTTTTCATTTAATTCATCCATTGTTATATCTTCACCAATTTTAGTGTTATTAATGAATGTAATTCCTTCTTCCTTTAAAAGATTGATTCTTCTTTCTATAATTCTTTTTTCAATCTTCATATTAGGAATACCATACATTAATAGACCACCGAATCTATCATTTTTCTCATATACAGTAACACTAAATCCATTATCATTTAGTTTTTTAGCTGCAGATAGGCCTGATGGACCAGAACCAATTACACAAACCTTAATATTATTTCTTTTAATATCCTTGTTAGGCTTAATCCAACCATTCTTGAATGCTTCTTCGATTAAGAATAATTCATTAGCTCTAATTGATACTGCATCTTTATTGATACTACAAGAACAACAAGCTTCACATAGGGCTGGACATACATTTCCAGTAAATTCTGGAAATGGTGCAGTCTTTGCAAGTCTCTTGTATGCTTCTTCAAATAATCCTAAATAGATTAAATGATTCCATTCGGGGATTAAGTTGGATAATGGACAGCCAACATTTCTGTTGTTTACCTTCATTGCAGATTGGCAAAAAGGTACGCCACAGTTCATACATCTTGAAGCTTGTTCCTGTTGAGTTTTTAAATCATATGGAAGATGAAAGTCATTGAAGTTTTCTATTCTTTTTAAAACATCAACTTCTGGTTTATTTTTTCTTTCAAATTCCATAAAACCAGTAGGCTTACCCATTATTTCACCCCCGTAAACTTATTAAATGCGTATAATTCAGGATCTTCTAGGCCTTGATTTGTAGCTTCTTCCATATATGAAAGAATCTTTGCATAATCATTAGGTAATACCTTAAAATAATCCTTTGGATCAAAATTATATAATAAATTTGATACATATTCGCTATTTGTATATTTAATATGGTTAGCTAATAATTCTTTAATAACCTTAATATCTTTATTATCGACATCTAAGATAGATACTAATTCTTGATTAACATTCTTCTTATTCATCGGTCCATAAATATATGCGACACCACCTGACATACCAGCAGCGAAGTTTCTACCAATCTTTCCTAGTAATACAACTACACCACCTGTCATATATTCACAGCCATGTAGGCCACAGCCTAAGGCTACAACCTTAGCACCAGAATTTCTAATTGAGAATCTTTCACCACAAATACCATCTAGATATACTTCTCCTGATGTAGCACCATAAAGTGCAACATTACCACAAATGATATTCTTTTCAGGTGCGAATGTTGCTCTATCTGATGATTTAACAATAATCTTACCACCACATAGACCTTTGCCTAAATAGTCATTGGCATCACCTGTAACATCTAGGGTTACACCACTTGTTAAGAATGCACCAAATGAGTTACCTGCGTTACCTTTAGCATTGATAATGATTGTATCTTCCTTTAGACCTTTATCCTTATATACTTTAGTAATTTCATTAGATAAGATTGTACCTAAAGATCTATTAACATTAGATATTTCAATATCCATTCTCTTTACGTGACCATATTTAATAGATTCTTCACATAAAGGAAGTAACATTCTACAATCTAATGTATTATTTAAATCTATCTTCTTATATTCTTTGAATATATTGTCATGTCTATTAACAACCTTAGCATTGAATAAAAGCTTAGAAACATCTAATCTATCCTTATATTCATCCTTAAGTGATAATAATTCAGTATGACCAACCATTTCATCAATAGTTCTAAATCCTAATTTAGCCATATATTCACGTAATTCTTGAGCAATAAACTTCATAAAATTAATAACATATTCAGGCTTACCCTTGAAATTCTTACGTAAATTAGCATCTTGAGTTGCAACACCTACAGGACATGTGTTCATGTTACAAACTCTCATCATAATACAGCCCATTGCGATTAATGGTCCTGTTGCAAAACCAAATTCTTCTGCACCAAGTAAGATAGCTACTGCTAAATCCTTACCAGTTAAAAGCTTACCATCAGTTTCAAGTCTAATTCTATCTCTTAAACCATTTAATACTAATGTTTGGTGAGTCTCAGATAGTCCAATTTCCCAAGGAATACCTGCGTTAGAAATTGATGTTCTAGGTGAAGCACCTGTACCACCATCATAACCTGAAATTAAGATTGTATTAGCACCAGCTTTTACTACACCAGCAGCAATTGTACCAACACCTGATTCAGATACTAATTTAACAGAAATTCTTGCTTCTCTATTAGCATTCTTTAAATCATAAATTAATTGAGCTAAATCCTCAATTGAATAAATATCATGATGTGGTGGAGGTGATATTAATGAAACACCAGGAGTTGAATGTCTTGCCTTAGCAATCCAAGGGAATACCTTTTGTCCTGGAAGTTGTCCTCCTTCACCTGGCTTAGCACCTTGTGCCATCTTAATTTGAATTTCAATTGCGTTTGTTAAATATTCAATAGTTACACCAAATCTACCAGATGCTACCTGCTTAATCTTTGAGCATCTATCTGTTCCATATCTAGCTCTTTCTTCTCCACCCTCACCAGTATTAGATTTACCACCTAGAGTGTTCATTGCGATAGCCATACATTCATGTGCTTCTTTAGATATTGAACCGTAGCTCATAGCACCAGTTTTAAATCTCTTAACGATTTCATCCACGCTTTCAACCTCATCAATTGAAATTGAATGAGAGAAATCAAGATCTAATGTATCTCTAATATTTATTCTCTTTTTAGCTAATAAAGATGTGAAATCTTTATACATTTTATAATCATTGCTTCTACATGCTGCTTGTAATGTGAATATAGCAACTGGATCATAGATATGATCATGCTTATTCTTTCTATAGCCATGTAGACCCATTGAATCTAGTGTATCATCTGTTCTATTTAATGCTTTTTGATATAACTTAATTGAATTTGCTTCAATTACATCAATATCAATACCACCAATTGAATTTGGTGTATTTGTGAAGTATTTATCAACAACCTTATCTGATAGGCCAATACATTCAAATATTTGAGCACCATTATAAGATTGAATTGTTGAAATACCCATCTTAGAAATGATTTTTGTAATACTCTTTATAGTGGCATGTCTATAATTTTCAACAGCCTTCTTAGCATCAATTGTAATATATCCTCTCTTAGCATATTCATCAATTGTTTCATATACTAAATAAGGATAAATAGCATTAACACCAAAACCTATTAATGCAGCAAAATGATGAACTTCTCTTGGTTCTGCAGCCTCTAATACGATTGATACGTGTGTTCTCTTTGAAACCTTAGTTAAATATTGATGTAAGCCTGAAGATACTAATAATGAAGGAATCTTTAATCCCTTAGCACCTCTATCAGTTAAGATAATAATAGATGCTCCATCATCAACTTTCTTTTCACATTCTTTAAATATTCTATCTAAGGCATCAGCCATTTTTTCTTTTGTATAATCATATGCAAAAGATACGATATCTACTTTAATTTGATATGATTTATCGATATATTTAATCTTATTAAATTCTTCTTCAGATAGAATTGGATTATCTACTCTAATTCTTCTTGCGTTAATCTTTGTAGGATTTAATAAGTTTCCTTCTCTACCTAAATACATTAATGAAGACATTACTATATCTTCTCTTATTGAATCAATAGGAGGGTTTGTTACTTGAGCAAATCTTTGTTTAAAGAATTGATATAAATTGAATTCTTTTTCCATTAATACTGCAAGAGGTAAGTCATTACCCATTGAAACTACCTTTTCAGCATCATTTTGTGCAAGTGGAATAATACCTTCCATTAATTCATCATATGTATAATTTAATTCATGTTGAATAAAATGAATATCATCTTTGTTTGTTTCCTTATGAGCTTTTAAATCATCAATATGAATAATATTTTCATTCCACTCCTTATAAGGAAGCTGCTTTGAATATTTCATTTTTATTTCATCGTTAGAAATAATCTTTCCAACGCTTGTATCAACTAATAAAATTTTACCTGGTTCTAGTCTCTTCTTTTCTAATATATTATTTTCATCAATAGGAAGAGATCCTGTTTCACTAAATAAAATTAGATAATCATCTTTAGTTACATAATATCTAGATGGTCTTAATCCATTTCTATCTAGAGATGCTCCAAGCTTAATACCATCTGTAAATAATACAGCTGCTGGTCCATCCCAAGGCTCTAGGAATGTTGAATGGAATTCATAGAATGCCTTTAGACTTTCATTCATTGTATTATTTTTCATCCATGGCTCTGGAATCATCATCATAATTGTTTCTTCTAGTGTTCTACCATTTAAATATAAGAACTCTAAGAAATTATCAAACATTGCTGAATCTGATGATTCCTTTGGAATCAATGGGATGATTTTCTTTAAATCATCATTAAATATTTCAGATTCAAATAAACCTTCTCTTGATCTAACGTTATTAACGTTACCTCTGATTGTGTTAATTTCACCATTATGACATAAATATCTATTAGGATGAGCTCTTTCCCAAGATGGGAATGTGTTAGTAGAGAATCTTGAATGCACTAAAGCGATGGCAGTTTCTACTTTTGTATCCTTTAAATCAAGATAGAAATCTCTAACTTGTGTAGATACTAACATACCCTTATAAACAATAGTTCTTGATGATAATGAACAGAAATATAAAGTTTGTTTTTCTTTTATAGCAAGAGTTTCAATTACTCTTCTTACTACATATAGCTTTCTTTCAAAAGGTAAACCCTCTTCAATATCTTCAGGCTTTTTAACAAATACCTGCATAATATATGGCATAGCTTTAATAGCTGTTTGACCAATACCATATGTATCTACTGGTACTCTTCTATAACCTAAAACCTCAAGACCTTCCTTTTTAAATGTTTCATCAATTAAAGATATTTCTTTATTTCTAATATCTTCATTCTTAGATAAGAATAATTGACCAACACCATATGAACCTAGCTTTGGTAATTCAAAATCAAGCTTTTCACTTCTAAAGAATTTATCAGGAACTTGAAATAAGATTCCGGCACCATCACCAGAATTATCTTCAGCACCTGTTCCACCTCTATGTTCTAGATGAATTAATATATTTAGGGCGTCTTTTATTGTCTTATGAGTCTTAATGCCTTTTATTTGAGCGATTGCACCAATACCACAAGCATCATGCTCATAGCTAGGATTATATAAGCCTACTCTCTGTTGTTCATTCATATCGAAAACCCTCTTCCTAATATAAAATAATAAAAAAAGGCATTCACCCCTATACAATGATGTCCTAAATAAACATCATAAAGGTGAACACCATTGTTCATAAATATATTATATTTTTTTATTCGATATGTCAACAAAAAATAAAATAAAATTCGTGAAAAAACTTTTTTTCATAAATAAAATTTAAATTTTAACAAAAAAATTGATAGAAAAATTCAAAAAAAGTGTTGACACACTAATTATTTAGAATTACAATAGAGGCATACAAGGCAAGGATGCCTAGGGTAAAAACCTAGAGTCCCTGCCTTTTTTTGTTTAAGGAGGATATATGAAACAGGTAAATGATTATTTTGGATGTCTTGTATTTAATGATGAAGTAATGAAATCTAGATTATCTTCTGATGTATATAAGTCATTAAAGAAAACAATTAATGATGGTTGTGAACTTGACATCAGCGTTGCTAACAGTGTTGCAGTAGCAATGAAAGACTGGGCAATAGAAAATGGCTGTACACATTACACTCACTGGTTCCAACCAATGACAGGTATTACAGCTGAAAAGCATGATAGCTTCATTTCACCAGATGGTGATGGAAAGATTATCATGGAATTTAAAGGAAAAGAGTTAGTAAAGGGTGAACCTGATGCTTCTTCATTCCCATCTGGAGGATTAAGAGCAACATGTGAAGCTAGAGGATATACAGCTTGGGATCCAACAAGCTATGCCTTTATTAAAGATAAGATATTATGTATTCCTACAGCATTCTGCTCATATGGTGGTGAGGCACTAGATAAGAAGACTCCGCTTCTTAGATCTATGCAAGCTATCAATAAAGAAACATTAAGAATATTAAAATTATTTGGTCATACAGATGTTACTTCTGTTAAAACAACAGTTGGACCTGAACAAGAATATTTCTTAGTAGATAAAGAATATTATGATCAAAGACCTGATTTAATTTATACAGGTAGAACATTATTCGGTGCAATGCCTCCTAAGGGACAGGAACTTGAGGATCATTACTTTGGTGTAATTAAACCTAGAGTACAGGCATTCATGAATGATTTAAATGAAGAGTTATGGAAATTAGGCATTCTAGCTAAGACAGAGCATAATGAGGTTGCTCCTGCACAGCATGAATTAGCACCTATCTTTGCAACAACAAATATTGCTGCAGATAATAACCAATTAACAATGGAAATTATGCAAAAGGTTGCTAAGAAGCATAATTTAGTTTGCTTATTACATGAAAAACCATTCAAGGGAGTAAACGGATCAGGTAAACATAATAACTGGTCTATATCAACAAATACCGGCCTAAATCTATTAGAACCAGGTGCTACACCACTTCAAAATGCACAGTTCTTATTATTCCTAGTTGCAGTTATTAAAGCTGTAGATGAATATCAGGATTTATTAAGAATAAGTGTTGCAAGTGCTGGAAACGACTTCCGTTTAGGAGCAAACGAGGCACCTCCTGCAATCATCTCAATGTTTGTTGGTTCTGAATTACAGGATGTCTTAGATTCAATTGAAACAGGTAAACCACTAAATACAAAGGGATCAAAATTCTTAAAGATTGGTGCTGACGTATTACCTGATTTACCAAAGGACTCTACAGATAGAAACAGAACTTCTCCTTTCGCATTTACAGGAAACAAGTTCGAATTTAGAGCACTTGGTTCTTCTGAATCAATTTCTTGTGCAAACATCATGTTAAATACAGCAGTTGCTGAAGTATTAAGAGAATTTGCAGATCAATTAGAAAAATCTAAAGATTTCAACAATGACTTGCATGATTTAATTAAAGATACAATCATTAAGCATAAGAGAATTATCTTCAATGGTAATGGTTATGATGAGTCATGGGTTAAAGAAGCTGAATCTAGAGGCTTATTAAATTTAAAATCTACACCAGAGGCATTACCTCATTACTTAGATAAGAAAAATGTTAAGCTATTTACTTCTCATGGTGTATATACAGAAGCTGAAATTAACGCAAGATATGAAATTGCTCAAGAGCATTACATTAAGATTGTAAATATTGAAGCATTAACAGCTCTAGATATGACAAATAAATATTATTTACCTGCTATTAGTAAATATAGTGCTAAGCTAGCTAAAGTCGTAAATGAAAAGGCAAGCTTACAAATTGATGCAGTTTATGAAAAAGATATGTTAAAGAAGCTATCTGATGGCTTAAATAAGGCATATGCAATTAAAAACGAATTAGAAACTGCATTAGCTAAGAAAGATGATATTAAGAAAGCATCTGATGAATCTATTTATTTAAAAGAAAATGTATTAACTAAGATGGAGGCTCTAAGAGATGTAATTGATTCTCTTGAAGAAATTACTTCTGAAGAAGCATGGCCATTCCCATCTTATGGAAAGCTATTATTTGGCGTTAGATAATTAAAATTAATATTTTGGAGGAGAGAATTTATGGAGATTGTTCAATCATGGGATTACCAAATTTGGAAATTAATCGCAATTGCTTTAATCTTCTTCATGCAAGCAGGATTTGCAATGTGTGAAGCAGGTTTCACAAGATCAAAAAATACTGGTAATATCACAATGAAAAACTTAATGGACTTCTGTTTAGGTACAGTAACATTTATCTTAATTGGTGGTCCATTACTATGTGCAGAAAATGCAATCGCTGGTGGTCTATTTGGCGATGCAGTCCAAGTATGGAAAGGTATGTTCGGAAAAGAAGCCTCATTATATAACTGGACTGATTTCATATTTAACTTAGTATTCTGTGCTACTACTGCTACAATCGTATCAGGAGCTATGGCAGAACGTACAAACTTTAAAGCTTATTGTATTTATTCAATGATTATTTCAGCTGTCGTTTATCCAGTTGAAGCTTATTGGAACTGGGGTGTTGGAAACCAAGGTTGGTTACAACAATTAGCTGCATCTTGGGGCTTAGCTGATGGTTATGCTCAAGGATTTATTGATTTATCTGGTTCTTGTTCAATTCATATGGTTGGTGGTTTAACAGCATTAATTGGTGCTTGGATGGTTGGACCACGTATTGGTAAATATACAAGAGATGAAAATGGTAAAGTTGTTAAGATTAATGCTATCCAAGGTCATAATGTATTAATTGGAGCATTAGGTGTATTCATTTTATGGTTCGGTTGGTATGGTTTCAACCCTGCAGCTTGTACAACATGGGATGGATATGAAGGTATGGGTCAAGTATTCATGACTACTACTATTGCAGCATCACTTGCTACAGTAACAGTAATGATGATTACATGGATCAAAAATGGAAAACCAGATGTCTCAATGACATTAAATGGTTCACTTGCAGGTCTAGTAGCTGTTACTGCTGGTTGTGCAAGAGTTGATTTAGTTGGTTCTGTATTTATTGGTATCGTTGCCGGTATAATTCTATGCGTTGGTGTTGAATTCTTCGATAAGGTTTGCCATATCGATGACCCAGTAGGTGCTTGTTCAGTACACTTCTTAAATGGTGTTTGGGGAACAATCGCTTGTGGTTTATTCTCAACAACTACAGGATTATTCTATGGTCATGGCTTCGCACAATTAGGAATCCAAGTAATTGGTGTATTAGCAGTATGTGCTTGGACAGCTGCTTGGGCATTCTTAATCTTTGGTGTAATGAAGCTAATCAAGAGAAAAGATGGTGTAACTCCATTCTTAAGAGCTACTCCTGAAGAAGAAATTAAAGGTCTTGATATTTCTGAACATGGTTTATTATCAGCATATCCAGACTTCGTAGCACAAGTTGAATCAATTGATTATAGTGGTGCTATGGTAGTTACAGGTGATGCTCCAATGGCTGAGGCTGTTGAGGTAGCTCACTTAAGTAAAAATGATGCAGTTGTTCCTGAAGCTTCAGGTGCTAAGGGCGATTATAAATTTACAAAGGTTGAAATCATTTGTAAAGAAAGAATGCTTGATTCATTAAAGGATGCAATGCTAAATCTTGGAATAAATGGTATGACAGTTACTCACGTACTTGGTTGCGGACAACAAAAAGGTAAGCCTGAATATTACCGTGGTGTTCAAATTGAAGCTACACTTCTACCTAAGATTCAAGTAGATATGGTTATTTCTAAGGTTCCAGTAAGAGATGTTATTGAAACTGCTAAGAAGACATTATATACAGGTCACATCGGCGATGGTAAGATCTTCGTATACGATGTAGAAAATGTAATCAAGGTTAGAACTGGTGAAGAGGGCTATGATGCTCTTCAAGATGAAGAATAATAAATAAAAAATAATAATGTGTCCAATGTTGGGCACACTATTATTTATTTTAAGGAGATTATATTATGTGCTCAATAATGGGATATTTAAGTTTAGATAATTATGATAAATTCTTAACAGGCTTTGAACAGACAGTTTCAAGAGGCCCTGATATGTCAAAAATTATCAATCTAGAAAATGCTAGATTAGGATTCCATAGATTAGCTATTATGGGATTAACTGATAAAGGTATGCAACCATTTACATTAAATAATGACTATTTAGTATGTAATGGTGAAATATATGGATTTAGACCATTAAAGGAAGAATTAATAAAGGATGGCTATAAATTCCAAAGTGATTCAGATTGTGAAATACTTCTTCCATTATATGAAAAATATGATGTAGAAATGTTTAAAATGCTAGATGCTGAATTCGCATTGATAATCTATGATCATAAGACAAAAGATTTTATAGCTGCTAGAGATCCAATTGGTATTAGACCTCTATATTATGGTTATGATAAAAATAATAATATAGCTTTCGCATCAGAACCTAAAAATTTAGTTAATCTAGTTGAAAAAATATTCCCATTTCCACCTGGAACATATTATAAAGATGGTAAATTTATAACATATAATGATATTACTAAGGTTGATAAATATGTTTCAGATACTGTAGATGAAACTGCAGTAAAGATTAAAGAATTATTAATCAAAGGCGTTGAAAAGAGATTAGACGCAGATGCTCCAGTAGGATTCTTACTATCTGGTGGTCTAGATTCTTCTTTAGTTTGTTCAATATCTGCCAAGATATTAAATAAGCCAATTCATACTTTCGCAATTGGTATGAACACAGACGCTATTGATTTAAAATATGCTAAAGAGGTTGCAGATTATATTCATTCAATTCATCATGAAATAATAATTACTAAAGATGATGTATTAAATGCCCTAGATACAGTTATTAAAATTCTTGCGACATATGATATTACTACTATTAGAGCTTCTATTGGTATGTATTTAATATGTAAAAAGATTCATGAAACAACTGATATTAGAGTATTATTAACTGGTGAAATATCAGATGAACTATTTGGATATAAATATACAGACTTCGCTCCTAATGCGGAAGAATTCCAAAAGGAATCAGTTAAGAGAGTTAAGGAATTACATATGTATGATGTTTTAAGAGCTGATAGATGTATATCTGTTAACTCATTAGAGGCTAGAGTTCCATTTGGAGATCTTGATTTTGTTAAATATGTAATGAGTATAAATCCTGAATTAAAGCTTAATAAATATAATATGGGTAAGTATCTTTTAAGAAACGCATTTAGAGGTGATTTCTTACCTGAAAATATTCTATTTAGAGAAAAAGCTGCCTTTTCAGACGCTGTCGGACATTCAATGGTAGATTATTTAAAAGATTTTGCAGAAAAACACTTTACAGATTCAGAATATCAAAGTAAAATATCAAAGTATTCTAATAATAAACCTTTCACTAAAGAAAGTTTATTATATAGAGAAATATTTGAAAAATACTATAAGGACCAGAGTCAAATGATAAAAGACTTCTGGATGCCTAACAAAAGCTGGGAGGGCTGTAATGTTAACGACCCTTCTGCTAGAGTACTTTCAAACTACGGCAAAAGTGGTAAATAAGGAGATATTAAAATGTTCGACAATATTCATGAGGAATGTGGTGTATTCGGAATATTCGAAAATACCCCATCCAATGTTTCTTCAACCGCATATCTAGGATTATATGCCCTACAACACAGAGGACAAGAATCTTGTGGTATCGCAGTATGCGATGATGGTATATTCCGTCAACATAAGGGTCTTGGACTTGTTGGTGAGGTATTCACAAAGGAAAGCCTTGAGGAATTAGGAATCGGTAATATGGCTGTTGGTCATGTTAGATATTCTACTACTGGCTGTAATAACATAAACAATGTACAACCAATTGTTGTGAGACATATAAAAGGTAATTTAGCATTAGCTCATAATGGCAATTTAACAAATGCCAGCGAGTTAAGAAGCCATTTTGAATTAAATGGTGCTATCTTCCATAGTACTTCTGACACTGAAGATATTGTATATTCAATCGTTTCAGAAAGATTACAAGCTAGATCAATTGAAAACGCAGTTGAAATGGCTATGTATAATTTAAAGGGTGCTTATTCTTGTTGTCTAATGAGCCCATCAAAATTAATCGCATTTAGAGATCCAAATGGATTTAGACCACTATGCTTAGGTATAACTAAGACTGGCGGATATATCATATCATCTGAATCTTGTGCAATTGACGCAGTTGGTGCTTCTTTCATTAGAGATATCCAACCAGGTGAAATATTAGTAATCTCTGAAGAGGGATTAAAATCAATTAAAACACATTGTAAGAAACAAAGCTCACTTTGTGTATTTGAATACATCTACTTCGCTAGACCTGATTCAGTAATTGAAGGAATTAGCGTACATGCAGCAAGAAAAAAAGCTGGTGCTATCCTAGCTAAGGAATCACCTGTAGATGCTGATGTAGTAATTGGTGTTCCTGATTCTGGACTTGACGCAGCTCTAGGTTATTCATTTGAAAGTAAAATTCCATATGGTATTGGATTTATTAAGAATAAATACATTGGTAGAAGCTTTATTAAGCCTACTCAAAGCGAAAGAGAATCTGCAGTTAAAATTAAATTAAATGTTATTAAAGAAACAATTGAAGGAAAGAAAGTTATTCTAATTGATGATTCAATCGTTAGAGGTACTACTTCTAGACGTATTGTTAAATTATTAAAGGATAATGGTGCTAAGGAAGTACATCTTCGTATTTCTGCCCCAGCATTTAAATTTCCTTGCTTCTTCGGTACAGACATTGATTCAAAAGAGAATTTAATTGCCTGCAAATATGATACTGTTGAAGAAATAAAAGATTTCATTGGTGCTGATTCACTTGCATACCTATCAATTGATGGAGCACATCAAATAGCTAATGATCTAGACCTTAGATTATGTGATGGATGCTTCAGTGGAAAATATCCAATAGAAACCCCAAAGAATGAAGAAAAGAATATATTTGAGCAAAAAATAAATAGATAATAAAAGATGGTACTTGATTAAAAAGTATCCATCTTTTTTATTTCATAATTTTTGTATATAAAAACATTAAAATATTGGCTTCATTAAGCCGTTTTTAGCGTTTTTGAGAAAACTTTTTTTCTTAATAAAATACCAAATTTTTTAGTATAATAATATAGGAAGTATATAGTGCGGTGCTACTCCAAAGCACATGGAAGTAGGTGGTGCCATTATGTTTATTTTAGACTTAAGGCCTCCATACTATTTCATGTTATGGAGGCCTATCAATCATGTATTATTTGATTGGTGTGATACTAAATATTATTTTTACTATATTAGTAGCTATAATAAAGTATCGCAGAAAAAAGAGAAAGTAATTTCTCCTAAAACATCAAATAATTATGAGATAAGAAAACACCGCTGCAACGGTGTAATCTCATAATTATTATTTTACTATAATTAGGAGTAGCACTTCTATATGCTTCCTTCTATTTATATTATACGCAATTAATTAAATTATTTCAATATTTATTTAGAAAGCACATAAATGCTCTTTTTTATGCTTTATTATATTTCTTTACATATTCAACAAAATCAATTTCTTGAACTGGCTTAGAAAAATAATATCCTTGAATGAAATCAATATCAAGCTTTAAAACTTCATCTAATGATTCTTTATTTTCAATACCCTCTAATACTATTTCTAAATTTAAGGCTTTAATCATTTCTATTATTCTTGTTATTACAAGTTTTGCCTTAGGATCAGTAAAGTATGAATTAACTAATATTCTATCAAATTTAACAATATCAACAGGCATTTCAATAATATAATTCAAATTTGAATTACCCATACCGAAATCATCTAATGAGAAATGAACACCATAATTAATTAAAGTATTCATATTATTAATCATAATATTTCTTAAATTTGTAGATGCTGTCTCAGTAATTTCTAAATTAATACAATCAGGAGATACATTTATTTTCTTCATTATTTCAATATATCTATTTGCTAAATTAGGATCACCACATTGAACAACACTTAAGTTTACTTCAATATAATCTAGGCCTAGAGCTTTTATGTCATTCATACCAATAAATCTACATACATGAATAAATACTAATTCACCTAATTTAGAAATCAATCCATTCTTTTCAGCTAATTCAATAAATGAATCTGGATATAAAATAGCTCCTGAGCCATCTCTAATTCTCACTAGAGCTTCTGCTGATGTAATCTTATTCTTTTCTTTTGAATAGATTGGTTGATAATATACTTCAACTAAATCTTTTTCAATTGCGTTTTTAATTATGCCTTCCATAACAATATTGTTTTCAATCTTTTTAATAGTATTATTATCAATGAAATATTTATCATTTTTGTATGTAATAATATCACTATTATTTAATACTTCTTTTACTAAATGCTTAAATTCTTTATAATTATCAATAAAATTATTGTCATATAATAAATACTTAATATCATATGCATCTGCATATTTAACTTTATATTCATCTAAATATTTATTAAATCTTTGGAAGAAATCATTAATTTCAACATTCTTTAATACTACAACAAATCCATATTGATTTCTAAATGTTAAATACTTATTACTTTCAGTGAAGAATTTTCTATTAGTATATGAAGATAATGCATCAGCTAAGTTAATTAATGCCTTTTGTTTAAAATCAACTGAACCATCTTTTTCATTTAAAATAACATAAACTAATTTAAATTTCTTTTTAGATCCAAATAATTGAATCATATATTCATTAAATATATTTGAATTAAAACATGATGTTTCCTTATCAATAGATAATGCAGGATTTTCAAGCATTATATAGATAATAATTAATCCAATACTTGCTGCAAAGCTTACAATTAATAACTGCTTAACAAAAAATTGAATTAAGGCTGCCACAACCCAAATAGCCATCCAAGCAATAATTGTTCTTCTTTTTGCAGTTTGAACTTTACCTTTATTTGCAAATGCAAGTACTATAGTGGCAAGTAAAACTGCCCCACATACGCCATAACAAATATAACAGCTAGTTCCTTCAGTATAGAATATTTCTTCTTCAACATCTTTAACAATATTAATATCTACTAAAAATATAGCTACAGCGGCTCCTATGGCTATGATAGTTAATATAATATACATTATTCTTCTATTCTTAGGAGAATATTTAAATCTATCTCTTAAAATATATACTAATCCTAGCATTGATACTGGAAGTAATATAGCTAAATATAGTTTACAAATATATTCTGCAACAACTTGATTAGATTCGCCATATGATGCATACACAATTGAGAATATATCAACTACTAATAAAAGTATTACCAAAATTGCTGATGTAACAAATATTTGTCCTGTTCTTAATGTTAGACGCTTTTGAGATAAATAAAATAAGAATATTAAAAATATCAAAGCGATACCTGATACTTGAAATGATACCATTTTATTCTACCTCCTCTTTTTCTTTATCAAATTTAATATTATCTTCTACTATTTGTTTTTTTGTCTTTTTATAATTATTTATAAAGAAAATAATTATAATTACTAGACTAGATGTCATATAGCCAGAAAAATCTATAAATACATCTTTAAAATTTCCTGCTCTACCAGGAACTGCCAACTGAATTAATTCTGTTATAATTGCGAATAGAAAACCATATCCTATAATAATTATAACTTTTATCCAAAAAAACTTCCACTCTTTTCTAACATAATATAAAAGTCCTGTTAGAGTGGCAAAAATAGACATAAATAAAAAAGCTCCATAATGTCCAACAAGCTTTCTAATAAAGGCTCTAAATTCATCTATATTAGTAATCTTTGGCTTCTTTGTAATTGCTTCACTTACATTATTAATAACTGAAGCAATCGCGTCAGATACCGCATTAGATTTATTGGCTGAATTTACACCTGGAGTTGCGGCCTCTATTATTAAAATAACGCATGATATTATAAATATAATTAAGCATATTAATCTAATTATTTTGTATTTTTTAGATAACTCCATAATATCACGTATAATCAATTTAGATAGGTTTGATATCTTATTGATTAATTCCTTTCTATCTAATTTAATAGATTATTTCATCTAATAATTAGATGTTATAATAAATTGCACTGTGGATCCTTTCCTGTATTAATAAGGCAGTTATACTGACCTTTTGCTGGTGATTATTACCACAGTCTTTTTTCTAATTTTGATTCGGTTAATTAAGGCTTAAATGACCTTTTATGAAGAACGTGAATAAATGATTAGAGAGCTTCCTGTGGATGACCAAGTGCACAAATATTTATTTTGGAGGTGTCA
>JAFRXJ010000044.1 GCA_017441525.1 Acholeplasmatales bacterium
ATGGTAAGGTAGGATCTATCTTAGGTTCATTCGATAGAAAATATGTTAATTTAATTAACAATACATTTAATAATGCGAGAGCATAAATAAAAATTACGATAGATTTTATCTATCGTTTTTTTCTTTTTATTATGTTTTATATAAATTATATTTTTGACGCATTTTATATTGAAAAATGAGAAAAAAGGGAAGACTGCAATCTTCCCTTTTTCGTTTTCAAACTTACATTGTCTCTCGACATATTTATTATAACATAAATTATTTGTTTGTAAATATTTTGGTTTTTGATATAAGCATCATAGTTTATGTTTAATTTATTTATTTTATTTGATATAATAGAAATGATGAGGTAATAGTGTATGATAAATTTTCATAAATTAGGCTATTTAGATTTAAGCAAATTAAAAGCATTCACTCAATCAAAGAATTTCTGGTTGCATCAGTATAATCCAAATTGGCTATTTTTATGGTCTGATTTGTATAAGCCAGAGATAGCTTTTACGAATGAATATATCTTCATTAGATTTTTGATGCCAGATGTTGGTATTTGTTATTATCCGCCTTTTGGTGGCCCTTTAGATAGAGGCTTGGCAATTGTCAAGGATGATGCAGAAGAAAATGGTTTCGAGCTAAATATTGCCCCAATTTCAGAAGAATATAAGTTTGAATTTATGAAGCTAGGCATTAAAATATATGAAAATGATCAATTTTCATCATATATTTGCCAAGCACTAGATTTATCTATTTATTCTATTTCTAAATTTAAAAAGAAAAAACAAGCTGTTGATGAATTTAGAAGAACACATAAGAATGGCTTTGTTAAAATGATTAACAAAGAAGAATTCCCACAGGTTTTAGAATTTATGAATGAATGGAATGCAGTTATTAATTCTGATTCAATTAATAATGAATTCTTTTCACAGCTTAATATGATTAAGATAGCTATGGAACATCTTTATGAATTAGATATTTTAGCATATGAAGTATCTGATGGCCAAAAGATTGTAGGTGTAATACTTGGTACAATTATGAATAATGAAGCATGTGTACATGGTTTATATGTACTACCTACAGTAAAGGGAGCTGAAGAAGAATTATTATCATCTTTTGCAAGAAGTGTTCAGGTTGCGGTAAAATATATCAACCTAGAAGATGATAAGGGAATTAAGGCTAATAAGAAAAAGATTGAATCATATTTACCAAATAGAAAAGAAAAATATTACGCAACATTTAATTTATAGAAGGAGTATTAAAAATGGAAAACAACGAGAAGAATATGCCTGAATCAATATGGGCAGATGGAATTCCTGCAAATATTGAGGAAAAGGATAAAATTAATCAAGAACAATTACACGCAATGGCTGTAGATTATATTACTAAAAATATAATCTTACCAAAGGGTTTTAAAATTGAACCAGGATTCCCTAGAAAGGATTTTCCTAATATTATTTGCAAGAAGGATGGTACAATTTACGCAATAGCTATCTTCCCATCTGTATATCCTCATTTTGTAGCAATGAATGAAGAATTTAGAGCTAAATATGTAGATTTATGTATGAAGATGAAAAAAGATATTAACCAAAATAGAGAAGAAGGAAAGCCTGAAATTGATGTAGTTCCACTATTCGCACCAGTAGGTTATAAATCTATTGATGAAGAAAGAGCTAAGGCATCAATTGTATTAAGAGGTGATGTTTTTAAAACATCATTCCCTGGATTTGTTGTTTTAAAGGACGAAAAGAATCAGGATATTATTCCTGCACATAATGAATTATTTAGACCATAAGCTGCAATTTTGCAGCTTTTTTGTTTGTTGATAAATAAAATATTTTATATTATAATACTTATTATAAAGACAAGGTGATATAATGGCTGTATTTGGTTTAATTTTTTCAGCACTTATATATACTTCATTAATTGCGTTATTTATTTTCATAATAATTATATTCTTAAAGAAAATGTATACTTTAAGTTATCAATTAATGATGATTTTATTTTTACACGGTCTCGTTACTATAATGGCTCTATCTTGGGGTATTATAATAATGTCTGGTGGATTTAGAGTAAGTGTTGATTTGTATATTAAAAATGATTATACATGGCTTTTATTCTTTTTTATAGGTGTTTTATTCGTTATTGTTTCAATGGATGTAGTAATGAAAAAGCATGTTAAGCCTGAAGAAAATTTAATAATGGAAGTATCTAGATTCTTACTTCCAATGTTTAATATTATCTCGATTTCTTTCTCTACATTTTTATTTTATTCATCTTGTAATTATTTTCATTTTGTAACCCTATAGGATAAAAAACGTTTTCAAATTAATTTATCGTATAGGGATTTATTTATTATATTTAATATTTATAGTAAAATATTTAAGAATATTAAAAAAGGCAGGTTTATTATATGAACGCAATTTTATCTGTTGTAGGAAAGGATACAGTTGGTATTCTTGCAGCTGTAGCACAAAAGTGTGCTAATCATAAGGCAAATGTAAATGATGTTACACAAACTATAATTGACAATTATTTTGCAATGTTCATGGTTATTAATATCGATAAATTAGATATTGATTTCAATGATTTTGTTGATGAATTAGTTGGTTTAGGTAAAGAAAAGAATCTTGAAATACATTGTATGCATGAAGATATTTTTAATTTGATGCATAAAATCTAATTAGGAGGCTATCATGTATACTAATAATGAAATAATGGAAACAATCAAGATGATTCAAGAGGAAAACCTTGATGTTAGAACTATAACTATGGGTATCTCTTTAATTGATTGTATGGATACAGATATTAATAAATCTTGTGAGAAGGTTTATAACAAAATTTATAATTATGCAAAAGATTTAGTTAAGACTGGAGAATCTATTTCTAAGAAATACGGTATTCCTATTGTTAACAAGAGAGTTGCAGTAACGCCTATATCAATGCTTGTTGGTGTATCAGGAGGAGATCCTGTATTATATGCTAAAACATTAGATAAGGTAGCACATGATATTGGTATTAACTTTATCGGTGGTTATAGCGCACTTGTTCAAAAGGGATTTGCTCCTGGTGATAGAGAATTAATTGAATCTATTCCTAGAGCTTTAACTGAAACTGAATTAGTATGTTCAAGTGTTAATGTTGGCTCAACAAGAGCTGGTATTAATCTTGATGCAGTTAAGATTATGGGTCAAAAGATTAAAGAAGCAGCAGAAATGACTAAGGATAGAGAATGCATTGGTGCATCTAAGCTTGTAGTATTTTGTAATGCTGTTGAGGATAACCCATTTATGGCTGGTGCCTTCCATGGTGTTGGTGAAGCTGATTGCGTAATCAATGTTGGTGTATCAGGACCTGGTGTTGTTAGGGCAGCACTTGCTAAGGCTCCTAAGGATGCTCCTATATCTGAAATTGCTGAAATAATTAAAAAGACAGCATTTAAGGTTACTCGTATGGGTCAACTTGTAGGTGTTGAAGCATCTAATATGTTAAATGTTCCATTTGGAATTGTAGACTTATCTTTAGCACCAACTCCAGCAGTAGGAGATTCAGTTGCTCACATCTTAGAAGAAATTGGTCTTGAACAATGTGGTGCTTGTGGTACAACAGCATGTCTTGCAATGTTAAATGACGCAGTTAAGAAAGGTGGAGTTATGGCTTCATCTAGAGTAGGTGGCTTATCTGGTGCTTTCATTCCAGTATCTGAAGATGCAGGTATGATTGATGCAGCTAAATCAGGTGCACTATCTATTGAAAAGCTAGAGGCTATGACTGCAGTATGTTCAGTAGGTCTTGATATGATTATTATCCCTGGCGATACTACAGCTGAAGTAATTTCAGGTCTTATCGCAGATGAAGCTGCAATCGGTATGATTAATTCTAAAACAACTGCAGTAAGAGTTATTCCTGCAGTGGGTAGAAAAGCCGGAGATTTAGTTAATTTTGGTGGTTTATTAGGATATGGTCCTATTATGAAGATATCAAAGGTTAAACCTGATGTATTCGTAAATAGAGGTGGACAAATTCCTGCCCCATTAAATAGCTTAAAGAATTAAAAAAATGGCATTGAGTTTTATTCTCAATGCCTTTTAATTTTTAAATTGATCTAAGAATTGATTCCAATATTCTTCATATTGGTCATGTTCTAGGACATGCAAAGAAGAAATATTTTTAATATTTCCCTCTTTAGCTATATATACAAAATCAGGAATATAAGGTTCGGCTTTAGCTAGATATACATTTACCATCTTAATATAGTTTTGATTTAGACAATATAATCTTACATGTCCATCTAATAATACATATTCATCATTTATTATTTGAACTGGTAAATATAAATTATTTTCATCAATTTTATCACCAATTTCATCAACTATTTTTTTATCAATAAAGAATTTAGATGGTTGAATTACACTAATTGGTAATTTAAAAGAATAAATAGTATTAAATTCTTGATAATAACTATTATTTGGAGAATGAAATTTATAAATATGAGGTCTTAAATCTCTAACATAATTTACAATTTCTTCAATATTATCAAAGTTATTTGCAAGAACTATAGCCTCTTGTTTTTTGATAATAAATTTATATTCAACATTGTCTTTTTTAATGATTATATTTTCAAAATCATCATATAAATATTTTGTATCTAGTCTCATATGCCACCTATTGATATTAATCTAATTGAATTTATATCATATTTATGATAAAATTACTAGTAAATTATGAGTAAACTCATAATAGAGGTATATATGAAAATTTATGGTGATTATGAAAAAAATTTATCTTTATATGAATCTATTACGAGAAGCAGAAAAAGATCAGTTTATTTATATTTCATATTAGCTGGAGTATTTACTATATTTTTATTCTTTTGTCCTCAAAAATGGTATTTTTATGCGACATTTGGATTACTAGCTGTTGGATTTTTCGCTTTAACGTTTTTCACATATTACTACCTTAATAGGTATCCTAAGAAGGTAAAAATATTTGATGAGATATTAGAAGATTATAAGAGTAATAAAATAATTAGAGAATTATCACGAAGAGGTCTTAGAAAAGACAATCTTGATTGTGTTATTTCTCCATATAGATATATAAGAATTGCCTATGTTTATAGTGAAGAATTATATTATGAAATTAGAATAGAATCAACAAGACATGGTTTTTCTACAGAACTTACACCTAAATTTGTTATGCAATATCCAAAAAGAGATATAGTTAGATATTTTAGATTATATCTTGGTAAATTCAAATACGTGGACAACACAAAAGAAATGACTAAAAAACAATTCTATGCGTGGTGTTATGATGTTTTTTCAAATGAATCATTAATGGATGATATCAAACAACAATTAGCATATTTTAAAGGTATTAAGTCAGAGGTATTAGAGGGCGAGACAATCGAACAAGAAGTTACTGTAAAAATACCTGATGAAATAGAAGAAAATAATGAATCAAATGATTAGGAGGATTTTATTATGAATGAGATTATGAGAGAAAAAATTTTAAGAAATTTAGAAACTAATAGCCGTATTGATTTGCATGATTTAGCTATTATGCTAGGTGTTAGTGAGGCGGATCTCGCGAATGAAATCCAAAAAATGGAAGATGAAAAAATAATTTGTGGTTATACTACATTAATTAATTGGGATAACACATCTAAAGAAATTGTTACTGCCTTAATTGAGGTAAAGGTAACTCCACAAAGAAATCAAGGCTTTGATATGTTAGCTGAAAGAGTTGCAAAATTCCAAGAGGTTACAAGTTGTTATTTAATGTCTGGTGGATTTGACTTTATGGTTTTAATTGAAGGAAAATCTATGAAGGAAGTTGCTAAATTTGTATTCGACAAATTATCTACTCTAGATTCTGTATTATCAACATCTACACATTTTGTTTTAAAGAAATATAAGGATCATGGTGTTTCACTTGTAGATGAAAAAGAAGACGATAGAATGATGGTGAGTGCTTAATGCGTGATTTTCTGTCTAAAAAGGTAAAAGAAATAAAGCCTTCTGGAATTAGAAAATTCTTTGATATCGCATCAGAAATAAAAGGAGCTATCTCACTTGGAGTTGGTGAACCTGATTTTGATACACCATGGCATATTAGAGAAGAGGGTATCTATTCTCTTGAAAGAGGAAAGACACACTATACATCTAATTCTGGTTTAAAGGAATTAAGAGTTGAAATAACTAAATATTTAAATAGAAAATATAATTTAGAATATGACCCACTAAATGAAGTTTTAGTTACTGTAGGTGGTAGTGAAGCAATTGATGTAGCTTTTAGAGCAATGCTCGAACCAGGTGATGAAGTAATTATTACAACACCTTGTTATGTATCATATGAACCATGTGCAGTACTTGCTGGGGCAACTGTTAAAACTATTAATCTAAAGAATGAAAATGAATTTAGATTAACTAAAGAAGAACTTTTAGAACAAATTACTCCTAAAACTAAAGTATTAATTATGAATTTTCCTAATAATCCTACAGGAGCTATTATGGAAAAGAAGGATTTAGAAGAAATTGCTAAGGTTATAATTGAAAAAGATATATTTGTTATATCAGATGAAATATATTCTGAATTATCATATTTTGGTGAGCATGTATCTATTGCCTCTTTACCAAATATGAAAGAAAGAACATTAGTAATTAATGGTTTCTCAAAAGCTTTTGCGATGACAGGATGGCGTCTAGGCTATGCTTGTGGTCCTGAATCATTAATTAAACAAATGACTAAGGTTCATCAATTTACTATTATGTGTGCACCTACTCAAAGCCAATATGCTGCAGTAGAAGCCCTAAAAAATGGTGATGATGATGTATATCAAATGAGAGAAAGCTATGATGAAAGAAGAAGATATGTCTTACATAGATTATCTGAAATGGGACTTCCATGCTTCGAACCTAAGGGAGCATTCTACCTATTCCCTGATATAAGACAATTTGGTATGTCATCAGATGAATTCTGTTTAAAATTATTAAATGAGAAAAAGGTAGTAGTTGTACCTGGAAATGCATTTGGTGATTCTGGTAATGGATTTATTAGAATTTCTTATGCATATTCAATTGAAAATTTAAAGGTAGCTTTAAATAGAATTAGTGAATTCTTAGATGAATTAAGAAAAAATAAATAAGAAATGGACTGCTTATAGTCCATTTTTTAACGAAAAGATAAAGGAGGAATCTTTAATGGAAAAATATGAAGTAAATAAGTTTATAGAAGAATCTAAAATTAGATTAAATGATATATATGAAGCACTATCTATTAAAGATAAAACACCTTTATATGATAAGCTTAAAGAAGAATCAGAAAAACCTGATTTTTGGAATGATCCTGCAAATGCGAAATCTGTTATTGAAAAAATGAATAGTTTAAATAAAGATATTTTAGGTTACAACAAAGGTCTTACTATGTTTAATTCTATTAATGAATCAAAGGAATTTGCATTTGATGATCCATCAATGCTAGATATGCTAACAGATGAAATTAAAGCATTTGAAAAATATCTAGAGGAATTAGAAAATAAGACATTATTAGCTGGTAAATATGATTTCAATAATTGTATTATTGAGTTCCATCCAGGTGCTGGTGGTACAGAATCAATGGACTGGGCTCAAATGCTATTTAGAATGTATCAAAGATTTGCTCAAAGAATGAATTATAAATTCGAAATTATAAGCTATGAAATGGGTGATGAGGCTGGTATTAAATCAGCATCAGCTATTATTAGTGGTGAATATGCATATGGTATGTTAAAATCTGAAAAAGGTGTTCATAGATTAGTAAGAATTTCACCTTTTGATTCTAATAAGAGACGTCATACTTCATTTTGCTCAATTGATGTAACACCAGAAATTGAAGAAAGCGATGAAATCACAATTAAAGATGAAGATATAAGAATTGATACATACCTATCATCTGGTCATGGTGGTCAAGGTGTAAACACTACATATTCAGCTGTAAGAGTAACGCATCTTGCAACTGGTATAGTTGTTACATGCCAAAACGAAAGAAGCCAATTAAAGAATAAAGATATCTGCTTAAAAATCTTAAAATCAAAGCTATTAGAGCTTGAATATAAGAAAAGAGAAGCAGAAATGAAGAACCTTAAGGGTGAACATACAAATATTAATTTTGGTAGCCAAATTAGATCATATGTATTCACACCATATACCCTTGTAAAGGACCATAGAACTGATTATGAAGTGGGAAATGTTAATCAGGTTATGGATGGAGATTTAGAAGGATTTATGTATAGCTATTTAAAACAACTTGCTGGAAATAAATAGGGTGAATTATGATAGTTAAAAATCTTAAGAAAAATAAAAATAAATATATAGTGACAATTGATAACACTGATTATACATTTAGTGAAAATATCATTGTTAAATATAGATTAGTTAAAGGAAAAGAAATTGATAATCAGACTCTCAAATCTGCAATATCTGAAAATCATTATGATAGCCTATATTTAAAAGCTGAAAGATATGCAATTAATTATAGAAAATCAGAAAAAGAGATAGTAAGATATTTAAAAAATAAAGAATGTGATAATCAAACTATTCAAAAGATTGTTTCAAAATTAAGAAGTTTAAAGTTAATAGATGATTCTAGCCTAGTTATTGATTTAGCTAATTCATTAGTTAAAAAATATAATGGTAAGAAAATGATAGAAGCTAAGCTTAAGGAAAAAGGAATTAATGATGAATTAATCGATATGGCACTAGATAATATCGATTATGATTTATATATTAATTATTTAGAAAAACTATATCTTAAGGTTAAGGATAAATATAATAAATTTGATGATGATTATATTAGAATTAACAAGATTAAGGCGTATTTAATCAGTAGAGGATATAGCTATAATGATATAGCATTAATAAAGATTAAGTAAGTATGGGGAGGTTTTTTATGCTAGAAATCAGAAATGTATCTAAGAAATATCCAGGATCTAAGGATTATGCCATTCAAGACATTAACCTTGTGATTCAAGAAGGAGATATTTATGGATTTATTGGACCTAATGGGGCAGGTAAATCAACTTTAATTAAGTCAATTGTGGGAATTCATGACTTTGAAGGAGAAATTAAATTTAATGATATCTCTATTAAAGAGGATCCAATTAAATTTAAAAGTGATATTGCTTATATACCTGATAATCCAACATTATATGAGCACTTAACAGGAGTAGAATATATTAATTTCATATTAAATATATTTAATGTTAAAGAAAATAAAGAAAAAGATATTTTAGAATTAGCTGAAATATTTTCATTAGGAAATAAGATTTATGATCCTATTTCTTCATATTCACATGGTATGCAACAAAAGATAAGTATCATGGCTGCCTTATTACATGATCCAAAAGTTTTAATATTAGATGAGCCATTTGTAGGCTTAGATCCTAAGGCTACTTATGAATTAAAAGAAAAATTAAAATCATTATGTGAAACAAAAGGATTAATTGTATTCTTTTCATCACATGTATTAGATGTTGTAGAAAAGTTTTGTAATAAAATATCAATTATTAAAAAGGGTAAAATAGTAGAATCAGGTGAAACACAAGTAGTTAAGGGTGAAGGCTCATTAGAAGATAAATTTATGGAGATTTTCAATGAGTAATTTATTATTATTAATTAAGACTAATCTTCGTGAGACACTTGATAAAAGAAAATTCAAAGAAAATAAAAAACAACAAGCATTCTTTGTATACATTATTTTAATGGGTGTTTTATTCGTCGTTTTATCTACATTTTATAGTGTTGTATATGCAATGCAATATGTAGCAATTGAAAGAACAAATGATATATTTAATTTATCCGTTGTTTTCTTTGCCTTATCTACCTTTATGGTATTTACATCTACTATTTCTAAGATGCAATCAATATTCTTAGGAAATGATTATGAGATATTATCTTCACTACCTATTAAAAAAAGAGATATTGTTTTATCAAAAATATTTAATTTATATATTATTGAATTAACTATTTGTTTAATATTAATAGTTCCAAATTCTATTGTTAATACAATTATTACAGGGAATTTATTCTATTTAATATTGTTACCACTTGCTTTTGTAGCACCTGCGTTTGCGATGCTAGTAGCACTATTAATTACTGCGTTAATGGAATTATTAATTAAAAATCAAAAAGCTAAGACAATTATTAGTACTGCATTTACTTTAATTTTATTAGTAGCTATCTTTGGTTATGCATTCTATTCATCATTTTCTATGTCTAGTGGTGATGCCTCATCTGGACAAACTCAAATGTTTGATGGTATATCTAAAGCTGCAGGATTTATTAATCCATCAATATTCTTTTTGAAATGGGCTTTTGCGAATAATAATTTCTTATGGATTTTAGCATATGTTGGATCTAATTTGTTATTACTAGTTTTAGTATTATCGATTGTTACATTATCATATACAAAGATTCATAGTAATATGACTATAGTAAAAACTAATAAGAAGAAGTATGATACTAGTTCATTAAAGTTAGTTAAAAGAACTCAGCGTCAACAAATTCAATATTTAACAAGAAAACAATTCTTTAAATCTAAAAACGCAATTATTCAATGTGGTATGGGTTTAGTTATGGGCGTTATAATGGCCATATTCATCGCTATATTCTTAAATTCAACTACACTAGGTGATATAGACCTTGGTGAAGGCATGAAATTAGATTTAAAAGAATTTATTAATTGGGGTGGATTTGCCTTAGCACTAGGTTTAATATTCTTTATTGGTATATTACCTCCTGCATCTACAGCAGTTTCAGCAGAAGGAAAGAAGTTCTTTATTTTAAAGACTATGCCAATAGATTTTAAAATATATTTACAAGAAAAATTAAAATTCTCATTTATTGTAATGGGAGTTCCTACATTATTATCTTGTATAATTTTAGCAATATTTGTTAGACAATCACCATTTTCGATTATTATTACTTTAGTATTCCCACTATTATATTGTTTTGCCTTATCAGCATTTACATTAGTAATAAATGCATCTTTCCCATATTTAAATTGGAAAGAAGATATAGAAGTATATAAATATCATAAATCTACTGTGATTACAGTATTTGGTGATATGGGTATTTCATTTGTAACAATTATGATATCAATTATATTATTACTTCCTTTAAGTATAATAGTTAATCCTATGGTTGCTGGAATTATTACAGGATGTGTATTAATTGTTTTATTTGGTATAATGTCATTAATATTCTATTTAGTATTAATGAAGAAAACTTCAAAAAAAATTTTAAAGATTGAACAAGAAGAATAGAGATTACCTCTATTCTTTTCTTTTTATTCAAAAAGGAGCTTGGTATAGTTTTAAACTATGGCAAAATGTAGTATAATTATATACAAGAATTATAAAATAATGATTTATAATATATATTATAAAAATAGATTGGGAGTTGATATTGTGAAAATATCTGAGATTTTAGAGAAAAAGAGAACATTATCTTTTGAGGTATTCCCTCCAAAGAAATATGATGAAGAAATAGATAAATTATATGATACTATATCTAAGCTTAAGGTTTTCAAACCTGATTTTATATCTGTAACATGTGGTGCAAGCGGATCTAATAGAAAAGATAATGCTGAAATTGCAGGTCATATTAAATCATTAGGTATAGAACCATTAGCTCACTTAACTGGTGGTCCTTCAAGTGAAGAAGATATTCTAAATTCCATTGAAGCATTAAAGAAAAATGGAGTTGATAATATTTTGGCTTTAAGAGGTGATAAGCCGGTTGATTATGCTTCTGAATATTGTAAAACATTTAAGCACGCAACTGACTTAATGAAATTTTTAAAATATAAATCTGATTTTTCTTTGGCAGGTGCTTGTTATCCTGAGGGTCATTCTGAATGTGATTCTTTATATGAGGATTTAAAGCATATGAAGGAAAAGGAAGATGCTGGTGCTGAATTCTTTATTACTCAGATTTTTTATGATAACAATTATTATTACCGTTTAGTACAAGAAGCTAGAAGAATTGGAATAACAAAACCAATTATTCCTGGTGTTATGCCTTTAATCTTCCCTTCAAGTATTAAAAGAACAAAAGAAATGTGTGGCTTAACAATTCCACTTGAATATAGAAATATGCTTGAATATTACAAGGATAATCCAAAGGTATTTAAAGAAATTGGCATTAATTATGCTGTATACCAAATAATGGATTTAATTGCCAAGGGAGCTCCTGGTATCCACTTATATGTAATGAATAATTATAAAACAGCAGAAGAAATCTATAATAGATTAGAACATGTCTTCAAGGAATTATTCTGATTTATTAAATCTATGCTATTCATATCTTAGATATAAGGTATCTGATGGCAATATTGAAATAGAAGACTCTTGTAAAAGAGCCTTAAAGGAATTAGAAGAGATTTCTTCATTTAAATATAGATATGTGGAATTGAATTATTTGATAGATGAATTAAATAAAGAACCATATTTAAAGTTTTTAAATGGCTCTAAACAATATTATTTAGTTGCTACAACCCTAGGTGTTATGGTTGATAAAAGAATTCATTTACTATCAAAGACTGATATGCCATATATGATTATATTTAATGCCTGTGCTGCAGCATATTTAGAATATCTTGCAGATAATTATGAAATTGAAAATTTAGGTGATGATATATCTTATAGATTTTGTCCAGGGTATGGAGGTTCAAGTGTATCTGATTTGGTGAAATTAAAAAAATATATCAATCCTGAAAAAATAGGTATTCAGGTTTTCGATTCTGGTATGATGTTACCAGAAAAATCTATGATTGGAATTGTTTCTAGAAATAAGAATATAAATAAAACATGTGATGGATGTGTTTTAAATGAAAAATGTATTTATAAAAAGGAGGGCAAAAAATGTTACAGCTAGATAAAGTAATGATTTTTGATGGCGGATTTGGATCTGAAATTGAAAAGCGTGGCTTAGATACAAATTTATGTATGGAATATAATATATTAAAGCCGGAAGTAATTCAAGAGATTCATAACGAATATAGATATGCTGATTTTATTACAACTAATACATTTGGTTTAAATAAAATTAAATATCATGGCGAATATGACATCAAGGATTTAGCTTTTGCCGCAATTAATAATGCTAAAACAGTTGGCAAGAAAGTAATGTTTGATATAGGTCCTACTGGAAGCATGTTAAAGCCTTTAGGTACACTTTCATTTGATGAAGCATATGAAGCATTTAAAGAAGTAGTATTAATATCAAAAGATTATGTAGATGGATATATATTAGAAACATTTTCTGATTTATATGAATTAAAGGCAGCAATATTAGCTGTAAAAGAAAATGCACCTGATAGATTATTATTTTCTACTATGACTTTTGATAAGACTGAAAGAACATTAACTGGTTCAACTCCTGAAATAATGGTAAATACATTAGAAGGACTTGGTGTTGATGCCCTAGGTGTTAACTGTGGTTTAGGGCCTAAGGAATTATATAATGTTATAACTAGAATTTTAAAGTCAGCTCATGTACCTGTGATTATTCAACCAAATCGTGGTCTTCCTAAATTAAAGGATGGAAAGACATATTATGATTTAACAATTGAAGAATATGATGAATATATTAAAAAATATGTTGAACTTGGTGTTTCAATTGTTGGGGGGTGTTGTGGTACAAATCCTGATTTTATTAAAGAAATATCTAAATATAATAGATGTATTATTAAGAAATTAAATAATCCATATAAGACAATCATAAATTCAGCTACAGTAGCTACTGAAATTGAAAATGTAGTTATCTGTGGTGAAAGAATGAACCCAACAGGTAAGAAAAAATTAAAACAAAAATTAATTGATGGAGATTATGATTATTTAGTTGGTGAAGCATTAAAACAAGTAGACTGTGGTGCTAAAATCTTAGATTTAAATGTAGGTGTTCCTAAGCTTGATGAAGTAAAAGTATTAAAAGAAGCACTTATCAAGGTTCAAGAATATGTAGATACTCCAATCCAAATTGATACATCTAATAAAGATGCGATGGAAATTGCATGTAGATATTATAATGGTATTCCACTTATTAACTCAGTTAATGGTGAAAAGGCTGTTATGGATAGAGTATTCCCTATAGCTAAAAAATATGGTGCTGTTGTTTTAGGTCTTGCACTAGATGAAAATGGTGTTCCTAAGACTGCAGAAGAAAGACTTGAAATAGCTAAAAGAATTATAAATGAAGCAGCTAAATATGGAATTCCTAAAGAAAAAATAATGATTGATACATTAGTATTAACAGCTAGTGCTGAACAAGCTTTAGTTAAAGAAACATTAAGAGGTCTTACTTTAGTTAGACAGCTTGGGGTTAAGACGGCACTTGGTGTATCAAATGTATCATTTGGACTTCCAAGAAGAATATTATTAAATAAAACATTCTTAACAATGGCTATGTATGCCGGCCTAAATATGCCTATTATTAATCCATTAGATAGCGATATGACAGAAGCTATTGATGCATATAATGTTTTATTAAATATTGATAATAATTCAGTTACATATATTGAAAAATATAATGATACTGAAGATATGGCAGCCCCTAAGAAAGCATTAGAATTAGATTTAAAAACTGCAGTAATGAAAGGCTTAAATAATGAATGTGAAGCCCTAACTAATAAAGAATTAGAAACACATGAGCCTTTATATGTAGTTAATGAAATATTAATTCAAGCTTTAAAAGAGGTTGGAGAATTATATGATAAAGGTAAAATGTATTTACCTCAGCTTATAGCTGCCGCAGAAGCTGCAAAGGTAGCATTTGCTGTAATATCAAAAAAGTTCCCTAAATCAAGTAATTCAAAGGGAACTATTGTCATGGCAACTGTAAAAGGTGACGTTCATGATATTGGTAAGAACATCTGTAAGGTTGTATTAGAATCATATGGATATGATGTAATCGATTTAGGAAAAGATACACCAATAGATGTAATAGTAGATGCTTATAAAAAATATCATCCAATGGCTATTGGTCTTTCTGCATTAATGACAACAACTGTAATATCTATGGAAGATACAATTAAAGCATTAAGAGAGATAAACTGTGATGCTAAAATAATAGTAGGAGGAGCAGTTTTAACTCAAGAAATTGCTAATTCAATAGGTGCGGATTTCTATTCCGTTGACGCACTAGATTTAGCAAGAATTATAGAAAAAATAAATAAAGAAAAGTAGGAAAGAGGTTATTTAGTATGAAAAAAGGAGTTTTAGTTTTAGGAGTAGGTGCAGTTGCTTTAGCAGCACTTTCTTCATGTGATAAGAAAGAAGAAAAAATTGATTCAAAAGAAAATTTTGGTAAATATGAAGATTTTGAAGCTAACAAAGATAATTATGAATTAGGTAAGGATTATTTTAAATTAATCATTGCTAATCCAGATCCTGATAAAACTGGTGAAGATGAATATCATTATTCATATCATTTAGCTGGTGAAACTGTTGCTGAATTTGATATCTTAATCTTAGGAGAAAAGATTTCAGTAAAAACATGCCTACAAGCATATGATGATTATTTTGAAAATGTTGAATTTGGTTATTCAACTTATGATGAAGGAATAACTTATTATTTTGCAGAAGCTAAAAAGGATAATGTTAATATTGTTGATACAACTAATTTGTTAATATTATTTAATAATGAATATTCAAATTATACAATCAATAATTTTACACCTGCAGGTGCTGATAAGAAATTAGATACAACTGATGATAATTTAAAAGAATTAACTATTGTTAAAAACGCATGGATTTATTAAAATATTAATGTAAGAGAGGAAGTGATATTTTGCTTAAAATATATAAAGAAATAATATTATTTATTTCATTATTTACATTATTAATAGTATTTAGATTTACTTCATTAAATTCAAATATTGATTATGTATCTATTACACTATTTGTAATAGTATTATCATTAAGTTATGTTTCAAGCTTTATATCATTTTTCTTATTTGGTATAGCTCAAGAAATATCATTTGTAATCCAAGGTATGCCATTTAGTTTTAATTATATGATTGATATATACATTGGATTAGCATTATGTTATGTATTTATGGTTGGTATTAAATTAATATTTAAGCATAGATCATTACTTGCATATCCAATAGTATATGTTGGCTCTAAATGGTTATTTGCATTTGGACAAGATGTAAGAATTTTATTAAATGGTGGTATAGCATATCACATGGCTACAGAACAATGGATATGGATGAAAATATTATATTCTATGCCAAGTCAAATAATGGTTGCCCTATTCATTGGATTAGTTTATCTATATAGAGCATTTATGAAAACAAAATTTAATTATAACGGAGGCTTAGTTCTAGCATGAAATCAGAAATAATTAAAACCAAAAAAGCTCCAGAAGCAATTGGACCTTATAGTCAAGCAGTAGTAATAAATAACATTGTGTATACTTCAGGTCAAATACCTCTAAATCCTGAAACAGGAGTAATTGTATCAAATGATATAGTAGAACAAACTAAACAAGCATGTATTAATATTTCAGAAATATTAAAAGCTGCAGGTAGTCATATTGATAATACAATTAAAACAACTGTATTTATTAAAAATATGGCAGATTTTGCTAAAGTTAATGAAGTTTATGCAAAATATTTTAAGAATGCCCCTGCAAGATCATGTGTAGAGGTATCAAAATTGCCTAAGGATGCTTTAATTGAGATTGAAGTAATTGCATATAAGGAATTATACTAAAAGACGCATTTAATGCGTTTTTTATTTTTTCTTTAGGTTATTTTTAGGTTCTTTGACTATACTTTAGGAAATGATACTAGAGAAGAGGAGAAAAAATAATGAAAAAGAGTCTAAAAAAATTATTATTAATAGCAAGTGTAGTATCAACAGTTGGGATGTTTTCTGCATGTAAGGGAAATACTAATTCTGATACTCCCATTGAAGTAGTTGAAGATACAAGTGTAACTGATAATGATTCAATAGTTGATGATAATCTTGTTGGAGATAACGAAACTGATAATTCAATAATTGATGATAGTCAAGTCGTTGATGGTAATGAAGTTACTGATGACAATACAGGTAGTGATGATAACACAGTTACTGATGATAACACAGTTACTGATGATAATACAGGAACTGACGACAATACAGGTGGTGATGATAACACAGTTACTGACGACAATACAGGTGGTGATGATAACACAGGAACTGATGATAACACAGGAACTGACGACAACACAGGAACTGACGACAACACAGGTAGTGATGATAACACAGGAACTGATGATAACACAGGAACTGATGATAATGCAGGTAGTGATGATAACACAGGAACTGACGATAATACAGGTAGTGATGATAACACAGTTACTGACGATAATACAGGTAGTGATGATAACACAGGAACTGATGATAATGCAGGTAGTGATGATAATACAGGAACTGACGACAATACAGGTAATGATGATAACACAGTTACTGACG
>JAFRXJ010000045.1 GCA_017441525.1 Acholeplasmatales bacterium
GTCTTCGCCTTAGATTATTATTTAGTTTGAAATTAAACTTATAAATTGAACCGCCCATTGCCGAACGGCACGATGTGGTGGTGTGAGAGGGGATGGAGAATAAATATGAAAAAATATTTATTTTTCTACTCTACTCGATTGATATATATTTAAAAAGTGATATACTAATAGAGTATTATTAAAATAACACAGAGTAGCAAAATCGCGTAAAGTGCCATATCACGGGATGTTGGGTATGGACGAACACATTAGTGGCGGTGATTTTGCGCGTCCGCTGTAAATGTATTTTTTATAGCGGCTTCTGATAATTTGGAGGCCTTTTTATTATGGAAGAAAACAAAAAAGAAGAACCTATAGGTTCAGAAGAAATTATTGAAAATGAGGTAGAAAATAAAGATTATGATATATATCATATTTCTGAAAATAAAGAAAAAATACCTTATTTCAAAAAGGTAGTTCATGCCTTTAAAAAGGGATGGATTATCATTTTAATGATGACTCTTATCGGAATACTTACAGGACTTGTAATAGCTGATAAAACTTATCATAAAAAATATCAAGAAGAAAATTATGTCGTCTTAAATTTTAGATACACAGAAGAAGCTGATTTATCTGATTTTAACTACAAAGACATCATAAGCCAATCAAATATTGAAAGATGTAAAAAGCTAACTAAGAGTTTAGAGACTGGTTCAGCTTTAAAAACTTATCAATATGTTGAAATTGAAGATGGAAGTATTAATATAGTTAAGAATAAAGATTCATATACTATTAAAGCAAGCCCTGATTCTTTTAATGTGTCAGCTGATGGTACCTATAATGATTCAGCCGCAAAAGGCTTTTTAAAGCATTTAACATTACTTCCTTTTATATCTGATGAAGAAATAGAAGCACATTCTAAAATATCAGAAAAAGTAGGTCATGATGTATTTAAGGTATTTGATAAAACATATTATGAAGAAAATTCATTAGATGAAAATAAAAAAATTATCATTGAATATGCTAATCCTGATGCAGTAAATCTTAATAAAGAAGATAAGATTAACTACTTTAGAAACTGGATAATGTATTTCACTTTAGGATTCATTTTAATATCTTTGATATTACTTATTGTTTTAGCAGCATTTATTGATAAGATTGTTGTTAGAGAATATGATAATAAAAACATCTATAGAACACCATTTCATTTATCATTTTTTAATGGTTCATTAAAAGCATTTAAAGATATTAAATCTTTAGTAATAATGTCATTATTACTTGCAGCAGTAATGGTATGTAAATTTATACCAATCCCATCTGGCTTTGGTGAGTTAGGAATAGGATTTGGATTCTTATTTTTAGCAACTGCCTGTATGTTATTTGGACCATATCCAGCTCTAGTAATAGGCCTATTAAGTGATGTTATAGGATATATGATAAAACCTGATGGAATGTTCTTTATTGGATATACATTCCAAGCAATGCTAGCATGCTTTGCATATTCTTTATGCCTACATAAAACATATGTAACATTTACAAGATGCTTTATCGCAAGAGTAATAGTAAATTTAGTATGTAATGTAATAATTGGTGGTATAAGCTGGGGTATTATATCTAAATTTAATGTAGATCAAACAATAACTTATATTTTAACAACATCTCTTCCTAAAAATTTAGTATATTTATTACCTCAATCACTAGTATTATTTATTGTATTAAAGGCAATACTAAGACCTGTATCCGCATTTAATTTAGCTGATGAAAAAATTGCTAAAACTGTTTCATTATTTTAATTAATATATATTGTAAAATATATATAAAAATTGTATAATTTTAATTGTCATAAAGATGGTATGAGAGGCAAGCTCTGTGATTACCAAGCAACCTATTAAATTAGGTGCTAAAGCTTGATTGATGGCAAAATAAGATTATTATGCCATCCCTAGGGATGGCTTTTATTTTGAGGGAGGGATAAAATGATTGCTAAAGTAATAGTCGACATCAAAAACAAGCAAGTAAACAGATCATTTGATTATCTTATCCCCTCATATTTAAATGACATTATAAAAGTTGGTATTAGAGTTAAAGTTCCATTTGGAAAGCTAATAAGAACTGGATATGTAATAGATATTAAAGAATCTACTGAAAGTAAAAAAGAATTAAAAGAGATTATTGATACAATAGATGTTAAAAGATTATTAAATGAAGAATTCATAAATATTGCTAAATATATTGCTGAAAATAATTTCACATTCTACGCTACAGCACTAGATCAAATGATTCCTACAGCCTTAAAGGTTAAATATCAAAAGATTGCGAGAGTAATAGATAAAAATCTATTAAGTGATGAGTTAAAAGAAATATTTAAATCTAGATCAGAATTAATTATTGATAATCAACCAGAAGATAAAAGAAAAATCATTTATCAAAATATTGATAATAAGAATTTAATATTAGATACAAGAATAACTCAAAAGAGAAATGAAAAATATGAAGAATTCGTTCATTTTAATGAAATTGAAGTTAATCTCAAATCACCAAAACAAAAAGGATTATATAATTATTTATCTGAATTATCAGAAGATATATCTTTAGATTTATTAATTTCAGATTCAGGCTATTCTAAAAATATAATTAAATCTTTAGAAGAAGCTGGATGTGTTTTAATCTATAAAAAAGAAATCATAGAAGAAAATATTAATGTTATAACTGATAATAAAAAGCTAGTTTTAAATAAAAAACAAAAAGAAGTAATAAATGAGATTGATATGAATAAGTATTATGCTTATTTATTACATGGTGTTACAGGTTCAGGTAAAACATTAGTTTATATGGATTTAATATCAAAATGTATTGATAACAATAAGGGTGCAATAATGCTTGTCCCTGAAATATCATTAACACCTCAAATCACAATGCTATTTAAAAAAAGATTTGGAAATTCTATAGCTATCTTACATTCAAGATTATCAATAGCTGAAAAATATAATGAATGGAAAAAGATTATTAATAATGAAGTAAAAATAGTTGTAGGTGCTAGATCTGCCATATTCGCACCTATTAATGATTTAGGAATTATCATTATAGATGAATGTCATGAAACATCATATAAACAAATGAATAATCCTAAATATGATACTAAAGAGATTGCTTCACTTAGAGCTAAAAATTTTAATTGCCCTTTAGTACTTGGTAGTGCAACTCCTGATGTATGTGATTATTTTTTAGCAATTAATAATGAATATAAATTATTAGAACTTCCCGAAAGAGCTAATGGTAAAAAGCTTTCAGAATCTATTATAGTAGATATGACTGAAGAATTAAAAAAAGGAAATAGAACTATATTTTCTGATGTATTAAGAGAAGAAATAATTAATACATATAAAAGACATGAACAATCTATTCTATTTTTAAATAGAAGAGGATATTCTTCATTTGTAATGTGTAGAAATTGCGGTGAATCTATTAAATGCCCTCATTGTGATGCATCACTTACATATCATAAAAAAACTAATATGTTATCATGCCATTATTGTGGATTTAAAATGTCAAATCCATCAACTTGCCCTAATTGTGGAAGTGATAAAATTAGATTTGTTGGAAATGGTACAGAAAAAATATTAGAAGAAGTAAATAAAATATTACCTGAAGCAAGAGCTTTAAGAATTGATTTAGATACTGTAGGAAAAATTTCTGATTATGAAAATGCTTATAGCATATTTAAAAATCATGAGGCAGATATTTTAATTGGAACTCAAATGATAACTAAGGGCTTAGATTTTGATGATGTAACTCTTGTTGGAGTAATAAATGCTGATATAGCACTTCAATACCCATCATTTGACGCATCTATGGTGGCATTTAACCTAATAGAACAGGTATCAGGTAGAGCCGGAAGAGCTAAAAAGGATGGAAAAATAATAATCCAAACATATAGCCCTAATAACTTTGTTATTAAATCTGCAGCTAAACATGATTACTTATCTTTTTATAATTATGAAATAGAAAGAAGAAAGCTTCAAAAGCTTCCTCCATTCTCATCATTAATTGAATTAATGATTGAATCAAAAGATTGTAATTTCGCTTATGAAGAAGCAAAAAAGATAGCTAAGAAATTAAAAGAAGTTTCAAAGGATGATAATGTTTTAGGTCCTGCAGAAGCACCATTATTTAAGAAAAATGATATTTTTAGATTTGTTATAACGATATTAGCTGATAGTGATATATTATTAGAAGAAATAAATAATATATATCCAATCTATCAAAATGATAAAAATATAACTGTTAATATCACAAGATATTAAAGGAGGTTAATATGAAAATAATATTTTTAGGAACTCCAGAATTCGCAGTAGGTATTCTTGATTCATTAAATAAAAAATATGAGATAGCTTTAGTTATATCTCAACCAAATAGAATGAAAAAGAAAAATCAAATTATTGAAACACCTGTTGCTAAATTTGCAAACGAAAATAATTTAAAATTAATTCAACCTGAATCTATTAAAGATTATGCAGATGAAATTATTTCATATAATGCTGATGTATTAATTACGGCAGCTTATGGTCAATATATTCCATCTAAGATCTTAAACGCATTTAAATATAAATTAAATGTTCATGGATCACTTTTACCTAAACATAGAGGTGGTGCCCCTATTCAAAGAGCCTTAATGGAAGGTGATGAATATACTGGCGTTACAATAATGGAAATGGCTAAAAAACTAGATGCAGGAAAAATGTATGCTAAACAAGTATACAAAATAGAAAATGATGATAATTCTTCGTCTCTATTTAAAAAATTATCTGTTATTGGTGCAAAGCTTTTAATTGATACATTACCTGATATTTTATCTAATAAGAATCTAGGTGAAGCTCAAAATGAAGCAGAGGCTACATATTCAGCTAATATTTCAAAAGAGGAAGAAGAAATTAAATTAGATAATAATGCGAAAGACATTATAAATCAAATTAGAGGTCTATCTTACGAACCAGGTGCTTATATAAATTGTAATGGCACAAAGCTTAAGGTATATAAGGCTGAAATAAATAATGTAGCATCTAATACAAAGCCTGGTACTGTAATATCTATTAAAAAGGGTATTACAATTATGACTTTAGATAAGCCAATTAATTTATTAGAGGTTCAAATGCCTGGTAAGAATATTATTAGTGCTAAAGATTTCTCTAATGGTCAAAAGATTTTTACAGAAGGTATGATAATATCTAGTGAAAATAAGTAGTTAATATGATAAAATCATATTTAGTGAGGTGATATTTTTGTCTTTTTTTGATTCAATTAAGAATAAATTAAAAACTAAATTAAAAAATAACACCTTTTTTACTAAGCAATTTGGATTTGAGACAGGAGTAGATGTTACAAATGATAACCAAGTATTATACAGAAAAAATACCGTTATTAAAAACATAATATTCTTATCGAATATTTTCTATACTATTGTCTTTTTCCTTGTCGCATTAGGAGAACCAAGTGACTGGTCAACATGGGTTTTGGCAGCACTATTATTCCCAGTAACATTCATTGTCAACAGTACCCTAAAGAAACTAATTAAAAAGGGACCTGAAGATAATATGAGCCAGCTTATAGCCATGTATGTTGCCTGTTTTTATTTATTCCTATCTGCGATAATTGTCTATATTAAGCTTCATTATAAATATATAGATTCCAATCCATATTTTATGGAAGCTGGATATTGTCTTTTATATTATTCACTTGCAATCTGTGCATTCTACCAAGATAAGAAGTTATTAAAGAATATCTTCTTATGGGTATTTATAATAGTGACAATCCTACATTTACTTATTACGTATAATATCTTTGAAACAATTAATAATTCTCCTTCAATGTGGGATTTCATAAAATCATATTTCGTGTCGAAGGAATTTAGAGATATTATATTAAGATCGGTATTACTAGTCTTATATATGATGGTTTTATATATTTATGTATCAATGGCATCATATATGCAAGAAGAAAGAAAAAAAGAATTAATGAAGCGTCGTGAGGTACAAGAAGATTTTACAAATGTAGTTACTAAAATCTTTGATGTTACCTTATCTACAAATAATATGTCTGATGAAGAAAAGAAGAATGTTTTAACTATCGCAACTATGTCTAAAAAGCTAGCATCTTTATTATCATTAGACGTAAAAAAATGTGAAGAAATATATAATATTTCTAAAATACATATTGATAATAATCTTAATTTTTCACAATCTAATAATTTATCAGAGGATGAAAAATTTGAATCACTTAGAAAACAAACTGAATTAGGATCATTAATGATATCAAGATATCAATTATCTAGAAAGTGCGAAGACATAGTACGTGCCGCACTAGAAGGTTCAGATTCTGATTCATTTAAAGAAGATATTAGAAAGATACAAAATAATATTGAATCTGAAATCATATTAATTTGTGAATTATATGTAACTATGAGAAGTGTTAAATCTTATAAGAGACCATATAATCATCAAAAGGCAATTCAATTTATGGAAAATCAATGTAAGGTATATTTTGATTCAATGTTATTCGAAAGATTTATTAGATTCGCTTCAGACTTTGAAGCTATCTATGATGAGATTTAGGAGATATTTATGGAATATAAATATAAAACAAGTGGAACTTGTAGTACTTTAATTAATTTCACGTTAGATGAAAACAATAAAGTACATAATGTAAGCTTTTTGGGTGGCTGTAATGGAAACCTAAAGGCTATATCAAAATTAGTAGAAGGTATGGACGCAAGTAAAGTAATAGAAATACTTGAAGGAAATACCTGTGGATTTAAAAAGACAAGCTGTGCAGATCAGCTTGCCAAAGCATTAAAAGAAAGGATTTAAGAAGATGAGAAGATTTTTTACATCAGAATCAGTAACTGAAGGACATCCTGATAAGATTGCTGATCAAATTAGTGACGCTATATTAGATGATATTTTAAAACATGACCCAAATGGTAGAGTAGCTTGTGAAACTATTTGTACAACTGGTATGGTTATGGTTTTTGGTGAGGTTACAACTACTCACTATGTTGACTTACAAAAGATTGTAAGAGATACAGTTAAAGAAATTGGATATGTAAGAGGTAAATTTGGATTTGATGCCGATAATCTAGCAGTATTATCTGCCATAGATCCACAATCACCAGATATCGCAATGGGTGTTGATGAATCTAAAAATCACGAACAAGGTGCCGGAGATCAAGGTATCATGTTTGGATTTGCATGTGATGAAACAAAAGAATATATGCCTTTAGCTATCACGTTAGCCCATAAGCTAGCAAAGAGATTAACTGAAGTTAGAAAGAATGGTACCTTAGATTATTTAAGACCAGATGGAAAGACTCAGGTTACAGTTGAATATAATGATGATAATACAATTAAAAGAATTGATACTATCTTAATTTCAACACAACACTCACCAAAGGTTAGTATGGATAAGCTTTCTGCTGATATTAAAAAGGAAGTAGTTGAATATGTAGTTCCAAAGGAATTAATCGATTCAGAAACTAAATTCTTATTTAACCCAACAGGAAGATTCGTAATCGGTGGTCCTGCAGGAGATTCAGGCTTAACAGGAAGAAAGATTATTGTAGATACTTATGGTGGAGCTGCCTGTCATGGGGGTGGAGCATTCTCTGGAAAGGATCCATCAAAGGTTGATAGATCAGCATCATATATGGCAAGATATATCGCTAAAAATATTGTTGCGGCAGGACTTTGTAAAAAATGCCAAATTCAAGTATCATATGCAATTGGTGTAGCTAAGCCTACAAGTGTATTAGTTGATACATTTGGTACAGCTAAGGTATCAGAAGAAAAGATTCAAGATAAGGTATTAGAATTATTTGATTTAACACCAAAAGGTATTATTACAACTCTTGATTTAAAAAGACCTATCTATAAACAAACAGCTGCCTATGGACATTTTGGAAGAGATGACCTAGATCTTCCATGGGAAAAGCTTGATAAGGTTGATGAATTAAAAAAATTATTAAATTAATGGAGTAGATATATGGTTAGATATGCTACCATAAATGATTTAGATGAAATCATGGAGATGCTAATCCAATGTAAAATGGAAATGCATAAGAGAAAATTAAATATGTGGGACGCAAATTATCCAACCAGACAAACTATTATTGATGATATTAATTCTAATAACTCAATAGTATGTATCTATGAGGATAGAATTGTATCCTTTTTAGTATATTATCCTATGAAGACTGATAAATATGAAAAATATTATAAGAATCATGATAATTTCTGTTTGATTCAAAGAGTAATGGTTCATCCTGATTTTAGAAGAATGGGCTTTGCTCAAGAGATATTATTATTTGTCGAAACATTAGGATTTAAAAGTATTAGATTACTTACAAGAAATACAAATACATATTCAGTAAATTTATATAACAAGCTAGGTTATAATGTTGTCAAGGAGGAAGTAAAAGACACCGTTGTAATGCAATCTTGTGAAAAAATATTATAAAAAGTGAAGAATTTTTCAAATTCTTCCTTTTTTTTGACTATTATTATAGTGGAGGGCACTATAATGAGATGTGTAATATGTAATGATTTATTTTTTATTAAAAGGAATATCTTAGAACTATTCCATACCCAAAAGGAATACATTTGTAACAGATGTTATAAAAGATATCCAATCAATTTAAGATATGAAGCAATTCAACTTGAAAAATATAATTGCGTCATATTATCAATGTTTAAAAAAACAGAAAGAATTGAATATAATGGTTTTTATAAAGAGTACTCAAAACTCTTTATAGCAAATATGCATAGAAAAGGATTTAAAGCCTTATTTTTTAATCATATAAGACTAAATGATGAAACATTAGAGGTGTTTGATGCTTACTCAAAGCTTTTAAGAAGCGACATTATAATTTTATGCTTAAGTATCATAGATGAATAATAATATTCATTATTAATTGAAAAAAATAATAAATGTTGCTATAATAAGGGTAGAGGTGAGCTATATGAGAATTGAAATTGTTGGAAAGAATGGATTTACTCCATCTGACGCAAACAAGGAGTACGCAACTAAAAAGCTACAAAAGCTTGAAAAGATGTTGCCAGACTTTGATACTGTTTCTGCACGAGTTGTTTGCAAGGTTTACAAATCTTTCCATAAAGTTGAGGTTACAATACCTTCAAAGAATATTATTCTAAGAGCTGAGGTTTCTGATGTTGATATCTATGCAGCTATCGATGGTGCAATAGATAAGCTAATGACTCAGGTTAGAAGATATAATGATAAAACAAGAGATAAACTTGGTAAAAAATCAATTAAATATGCTTCTGAAGATAATGGTGAAGCAAAAGAAAGCAAAGTATCAAGAGAAAAGCATGTTGATTTAGTACCAATGACTAGAGAAGAAGCCCTAGATCAAATGGAATTACTAGGACATGATTTCTTCATTTATTTAGATAAAGAAACTAAAAAGACTAACGTTATCTACTTAAGAGATGACGGAGATTATGCAGTTATTGAAACTGAATCTAAATAATTAAATATTAAAATATTAGATGCCATTTGAAGATGGCATCCTTTTTTTCATATCACCCATTGGAACTATTGACATATACTTAAATAAATGTTAAAAAACAAATAATAGCGTTTTATTTAATTTAATTTATAATGGGAGAGAAAAAAATGAAAAAATATAGAAAAAAATTATTTATTAGTCTTTTTTTTGTAATAACTAGTTATTTACTTTGTAATTCAAGAATTATTGCAGAAGAAAGGCCAATTAGTTTCGATAATATCTATGGTGAAATTGCAATTAATTTTTTTAAAATGCAATACAAAAATCGGAATATTAATTATACTGAACTTAAAGTGGAATCTATAAAAAACATGTACAATGACTTGAACGAAATTGTTGGTGAAATAGTAATTATAAATAGAGATAATAATAAGGACTATGTTGTTTTAAATAATGCAACAAATCAAATTGATGAATTTACATTTAATTCAAATGATGTTGATATTAAATTTGACAAAAAAATATACTATAGTGGAATCCTTAATTATTATGAAAAAAATGGCGCAACATATAAGCATATTGAAACTGGCAATAATATTTCCATTAAAGATTATAAAAAGCAATCTCAATCGATTAATAACGACTTATCCAATCAAAAGAAAAAATTATCAAAAAAGATATTATGTGATGGTAATCCACTACCAAACCCAAACAAAAACGGATGGAATGGATTCTATTCATGGAGTGAAGTATACGATTTTAATGAAAACAATAAT
Source organism: Acholeplasmatales bacterium (assembly GCA_017441525.1). Taxonomy (GTDB): domain Bacteria; phylum Bacillota_I; class Bacilli_A; order Acholeplasmatales; family Anaeroplasmataceae; genus Anaeroplasma. Next base: position 10,276 of record JAFRXJ010000045.1, read on the forward strand.
TATGAAAATTGTGAATGGGGATACTTATGGGGAACGAGTTTTTTTAATACATTTGATGACTTAACTTTTTATAATCAAGACACATTTAATAATCGCTTTAACACAAGAAATTCATGTGGCCCAACAGCATTAACAAATATGTTTATATGGTTCCAATTTATGGAATATGAAAACAAAGATGGTAGTGTTAATGCGTTATTAAATGATTCACCTTTTGATACATTTGAAGAATTTCGCAACTTGCTCCACCATAATAACAACACTGGAACTAGCCGAACTGAATATGAACACGCTCTTAAAGATTATGCAATAGACCAAGGCTACAATTATGTATATAAAGACAATATAGACAAATATGAAGAATTTAAAGAATGTATTGATGATGACATGCCAGTTTTAACATCGCTTTCATTAGAGGATTGGGGCGGTCATGCTGTTTTAACCGTAGGATATGAAAAATTTGATTATGAATATGAAAAAAAGAACTCTTTTTTATGGTGGAAATGGACAACAATCGAACATAAATATTCAAAATATTTAAGAGTTGTTGATGGTTGGGACACTTCAAACTCTGATCGTTTTATTGATATGAGTGGATATTGGGATACTGTGATAGGAAGGGGATTTTCAATAAATGATTAAAACATTAAAAAAAATATTCGCTATTATCACATTACTCTTTTTATGCGGATGCAGTAAAAGTAACAAAACATATAGTCTTTTAGATATTCCAAAATATAAAAATATTGATATATCTGCAACGGAAGAAATTAGAGTCGAATGGGACATATGTGAAAGCCAACCTGTTATTTTCTCTATATATAATGAAAAAGAAATAAGAGAAATAATAGATGAACTTTGCAAAAAAGATACATTTATAAAATCAAAAGAGATTAGAGATGGTGGATTAAGTCGTATTATTTTAATTAATAATGATAAAAAAGAAACTACTGTTTCATTATTTTCTATATATGATAAAAATACAAAATATTACTATTCAAACGATAATGTTTATAAAAAGGTATATTCGATTGGAAAAGAATCAGGATATCTAAAATAATTAAATATTAAAATATTAGATGCCATTTGAAGATGGCATCCTTTTTTTATTTATTTACAATATATATTAATATATATTACTTGCAAAAAATGTTATTTTATTGTATCATTTAAATTGAGTTTGAAGAAAGGATTATACTGTTTTTACAGTAGTAATTTACTATGGGTTTAAAGAAATTATTTGATTCAGGTAGAAAAGAAGAAAAGCGCTGTGAAAAAATAGCGAAGAAAATCTTAGAGCTTGATGAATCAATGCAAAAATTAACAGACGATGAATTAAAAGCTAAAACACCATACTTCAAGAAATTATTATTTGAAGGTAAAACATTAGATGATATTTTAGTTGAAGCATATGCTGTAGCTAGAGAGGCTGCATACCGTGTTACTGGTATGAAAGCTTATTTTGTACAGTTAGTTGGTGCAATTGCTATTCATGGTGGTAATATCGCTGAAATGAAAACTGGTGAAGGTAAAACATTAACAGGTGTATTCCCTGCTTATTTAAATGCTTTAACCGGAGATGGTGTTCATATCGTTACAGTTAACGAATACCTAGCAGGACGTGAAACTGAAGGTGAAATCGGTGATATTTATAGATATTTAGGATTAACAGTTGGTCTTAATTTAAGAGAGTTAGATAGAGAACAAAAAAAACAAGTTTATGGCTGTGATATCATCTATTCTACAAACTCTGAATTAGGATTTGACTACTTAAGAGATAATATGGTTCCTGATGCATCTGGTATTACACAGGTTAAGGGATTAAATTATGCAATTATCGATGAGGTTGACTCAATTTTAATTGATGACGCTAGAACACCACTTATTATTTCTGGTCCTACTAAAGATGATAATGGTTTATATGAGAGAGCAGATAGATTTGTTAAATCATTAACTGAAGATGATTATAATATCGATGTTGAATCTAGAACAATCGTATTAACACCTGAGGGAGTTAATAAGGCTGAAAGATATTTCAAGGTTGATAATCTATATGATATCGAACATGTAACATTAGTACATAGAATTAATAATGCCTTAAAGGCCGTATATATTTTCGCATCTGGTAAGGAATATGTAGTTGTTGATGGTGAAGTATTAATCGTTGACCAATCAACAGGACGTATTTTAAAGGGTCGTCAATTCTCTGAAGGCTTACATCAAGCACTAGAAGCTAAAGAGGAAGTTGAAATTAAGAAAGAAACTATTACAGTTGCGACTATCACATACCAAAACTTCTTTAGAATGTATAAGAAGCTATCAGGTATGACAGGTACAGCAAAAACTGAAGAAGAAGAATTTAGAGATATCTATAATATGTATGTTGTAGAGGTTCCTACAAATAGACCTGTAATAAGAAATGATATGCCAGATTTATTATTCTTAACAAAGGATTATAAATTCCAAGCATTAGTTGAAGATATTAAAGAGCGTCATGCGAAAGGACAACCTATCCTTGTTGGTACTGCAAATGTAGAAACATCTGAATTACTACATGGCATGCTAGAAAAGGTTGGTCTAAAGCATGAAGTATTAAATGCTAAAAACCATGAAAGAGAAGCTGAAATAGTTTCACATGCTGGTGAGCTTGGAGCTATTACAATTTCTACAAACATGGCTGGACGTGGTACCGATATTAAACTAGGACCTGGTGTTAAAGAATTAGGGGGTCTTGCCGTACTTGGTACTGAAAGATTTGAATCTAGACGTATTGATAACCAGTTAAGAGGTCGTTCTGGACGTCAAGGAGACCCTGGTTATTCAAGATTCTTCCTATCTACTGAAGATGACCTAATGGTCAGATTTGGTGGTGATTCATTCAAGAATAGATTAGCATCAATTATTAGAATGATGAATGACGATGACGAATCTAAACCAATCGAAAGTAAGATGCTTGCAAAAATGGTTACTATGGCTCAAACTAAGATTGAGGGTATTAACTATGATTCAAGAAAGAATGTCTTAAAATATGACGACGTTATCAGACGTCAAAGAGAAACATTCTATGCTCAACGTCAAGAAGTTATTAAAGCTGAACATCTAGATGAAGTTATTGATAAGATCTTCAAAATTGCTGTTGAAAACAAGGTTGAAGAATTTATGGATAATCCTGAGAAGTTTGATGATGAAAAGCTTACAAAGCTATTTAATGAAAGATTAATTGGTGAAAACATTATTGATCTTAACACAGTTAAGAATTATGATGATGACCAAGATATTATTAATTATATCTATGGTGAAGCATCTAAACTATTCAAAGATAGAATGGAAAAGCTAAAAGAAGATATGAAATCAGTTGTTCCTGATGAAGTATTAGCTGAAAATCCAAACTTCATTGAAGAAAATGAAATGATGTTCATCAAGAGAATCATCTTACCTATTCTAGATAAGAACTGGAGAGAGCATATCGATGATATGGATGGCTTCAGACAAGGTATTTATTTACAAAGCTATGCGCAAACAAACCCATTAGAACTATATCAAAGAGAAGGCTATAAGAAGTTTGAAAGATTAAATCAAAAGATGAATGAAGAAATCTTCATTACAGCAATGCATGCAAGAGTAAGAGTACAACGTCAACAAGAGCAACCAAAGGATGAAACAAAGAATTTAAATACTAACCAAGATTTATCAACAGTTAGACAACAAACTCCTGTTACAAAGGCAAATAATCCATTTGCGAATGTTGGTCCAAACCAACCATGTCCATGTGGATCTGGTAAGAAATTTAAGTTCTGCCATGGTATAAAAAGATAACAAAAGAAGTAGAAGAAGGGAACTTTGAAAAAAAGTTCTCTTTTTTTATTTTTCCTATTGCATTTATGCAAAAACTATTTTATAATAATAACAGAAAGTAATAATAAATATTACCTTTTGTGATTTATATGGAAAAATTATTAAAGTACATTAAAGAGAATTTCTCCGAAGGAGAACCTATTCTCGTGAAGGACCTAAAACAAATAAATATAAGCTATGATAACCTAAGACAAAAACTAAAAAAGCTTACTGATAACAATAAGCTTAATAGAATCTCAGATGGTATTTATAGCTATGGTAGTCTTCCTAGTAGTAACGCTGTAATAGAAAATAAATTTATTAAAAGAAATAATAAAGTGTTTGGATATTACACAAAGCAATCACTATTCAAGTCATTGGGATTTAAATGTAAAAATGACCTAGATGAAATTGTAACAAATGAGTTTAGTGCAATAGTAAGAGAAATAGAAGTCGCAGGAACTAGAATAAAGGTAAGACATAGTAAAATCAAAATTGATAATAACAATTATTACATTCTACAGTTCTTAGATTTGATTAGAGATTTAGATCTGATTAAATCTAAAAAATACGAACTAGAAAATAAGCTAAAATTATTCATCAAGAAGTATAAAATTAACAAAAAAGAGATAGATAAATACATAAATCTATATCCAAATATTACTTATAGAAATTTCTATAAATATAATATCGAAAATATGTTAATTTGAATTTCAAAAATATTGATAAGAAAACAAAAAAATGCTATAATAAATATATAATAATATATATTTAAAGTGGTATATATTTGGAGGAATAAGATGAGCGAATTAGAATGCATTTTAGCAAATGTCGATGCCACAATGACAATGGAAGGAATGCCATTGACAGAAGAAGATAGAATTAGAATTCTAAACTGCTTAACAGGCAAATCTACATTTGATAACGAAGTCAAAAAAATAATAGAAAAATTCTTGAAAAAATAGGTTTGAATTTATATGCAAAAATTTGAAAGCTATTATGAATGGGAAAACGATAATTATTACTGTTACCCTCATTCAAATTGTTTAAGAAATAAATTCAACATTACTGATGAAGAAGAACTTAAAGACATGGAAAGACAAATCACATCAGTAAGAGCAGCCCAAATACTTAAAGATCCTGTTAAAGGATTATTTGACGAGAATCATCTAAAAGCTATTCACAAACACTTATTCCAAGATTTATATAGCTGGGCTGGAGAATTTAGAAAAGTAAATATTTCAAAAGGAAATCCATTCTGCCTTTTCCAATATATACCAGAACAATTAAATAACTTATTTAAGGAATTAAAAAATGAAGCATATCTAAGCTTACTAAATGAAAATGATTTAGCAGCAAGACTTGCTTACTATTTAGGTGAATTAAATGCTATCCATCCTTTTAGAGAAGGTAACGGAAGAACACAGAGAATCTTCATTATGGAATTAGCATTAAAGAATGGTTACATTCTTGATTTATCACATGTTGAAAAGAAAGAAATGATTAGAGCCTCAGTTCAGTCATTCGCACTAAACTATGGCCCTATGAAAGATATAATTAAAAAATCTCTTAAAAAGAAATAACCCAACAGAGTCTCCCCAATCTGTTGGATTATTTTTTTATATAAATATTAATAATGACAGTGATGCGGCTATAATCGCAACACCTGTTAATATTAAACCATTTTTCATAAAATCTAAGAATGAATATTTAACATGATTATGTTTTAATATTCTTAACCACATAATACCTGCGAGTGCGCCAATAGGTGTTAGCATAGCACCAATATTAGATCCTATTATAGTTGCGTATACAAAACCAATATTAGCTTCACTACCTAAAATTGAACCATAAGCTAATGTCATAGGAATATTGTTAACAATATTACAGCTTAAATCAGATGAAATTAAATAAACAATTACTTTTAATTTATCATTTTCGATATTATCAATTAATCCTCTAATATTTTCAAATACTCCATATGACTCTAAAGCCATAATAATAGTAAACATTGATAAGATAAAAGGAATTAAGCTATAAGGAATTCTTCTAACAGAACCAAGTACATAGAATGAATTCTTTTTTATTATTGAATAAGTAATTAAGAAGATAAGAAGTGATGCAGCAAATACTAAACAGATAATCCACATCTCAATATTTATATAATTACTGATTGCTAAAAAGATAGTAGTCAAAGATAAATGTGCAAGCGATACAAAGCATAATACTTTATTCTTTAATTTAACATCAGATACATCAAATACTGTAATAGGCTCTTTAAGCTTCTTATAAAACAGTATAAATAATGTAATAAATGTGAATACACCAGTTATAAGTCCTGGAAGAATCATATGTAAGAAATAATCTAAGAATGTAATATTAAATATTGATGATAAATAAATATTAGTTGGGTTACCAATAGATAATATCATTGAATAAGTATTAGCGGCTACAAATTCCATTACTAAATAAGGAATAGGATTTATATTACCTCTTTTTGAAAAATATAAAATAAAAGGAGTAAATGTTAATATAACAATATCGTTAGATGTAAATACTGTAAGTATTGAAACTAAGATATAAAGTGATATAAATAATTTAATTTGACTTGCTTTAAACTTGTTAATAAATTTATATGCGATGTAATTAAAGAATCCTGCTTCATCTAGGGCGATTGACATTAGTGAAACACATATAAACAATACTAAAATCTTTAAAGGATTTAAGGAAGAATTAGAAGTAATAATATGAAACAATTCATCCTTATTAAATAAAGGAAATATTAAAAGAATTAAGGCTCCTATTAAAACTGGTATATAGAATGTATCAGTTTGAAATCCTTTAATTTTAAGTGATGGAAATTTTAATATAAGAAATATCATCGATAGAATCGACAACACAGAAATAATTATTACAGGAATCATAAAAATCACCGCTTGATATTATACTTTAAAACGACATTAGAAACAACATAATTTTTTTGTAAGAAATCATAAAGTTTATTAAAATAAAAAATCGGAAATCGGGCTATTCCTTTAATTGACAAAAGACATAAATCAATATATAATGTATAAAGAATATCACGCATTAAAAAATGCGTATATAGAAAGAGGTTATTAAAATGAAAAAGTTTGATATTTTAAATCAAATCTCTAAAATCGGTGTTGTTGCCGTAGTTAGAGGAAACAGCAAAGAAGAAGCAATTAAAATTGCTGACGCTTGTATTGCTGGTGGTGTTACTTGTATTGAATTAACTTATACTGTACCAGGAGCTCGTGCTATCATCGAAGCTTTAGTTGAAAAGTATGCTGGTAATAAAGAAGTTGTTATTGGTGCTGGTTCAGTATTAGATCCTGAAACTTGTAAGGGAGCAATCGAAGCTGGTGCTAAGTTCATTGTTGCACCTTCATTCAATGAGAATGTTGCTAAGTTAGCTAACAGATATCAAATTCCTTATGTACCAGGAACACAAACTATTAAAGAAATCGTTACAGCTATGGAATACGGTTCAGATGTAATTAAAATCTTCCCTGGTGATATCTTAGGACCTAGATTCGTTAAGGATGTTAAGGGACCACTTCCTTATGCAAACTTAATGCCATCTGGTGGTGTTGATATCGACAACATTAAAGATTGGGTTAAAGCAGGAGTTGTTGCTGTATCAGCTGGTTCAAGCTTAACTGCTGGTGCTAAGAAGGGTGACTTCGCATTAGTTACTGAAACTGCAAAGAAGTTCATTGCTGAATACAACGCTGCAAAGGCTGCAAAGTAATATAAAGAAATATAGAAACCCGAGGAGGGCGTTATATGGAAAAAATAATAACATTTGGTGAGATAATGATGCGTCTATCTACACCTGATTATGCAACAATTAATCAAACACATGAATTTGTTGTTAATTATGGTGGTGGAGAAGCTAACGTAGCTGTAGCATTAGCTCACATGGGACATAATACATATTTTATGTCTAAGCTTCCACCTAACCAATTAGGTGATGGAGCTATTACACATCTATTATCTAATAATGTAAATACAAAATATGTTGTTAGAGGTTCAACTACAATTGGTATTTATTTCCTTGAAACAGGATTTGGTGGTAGACCATCAAAGGTTATTTATAACAGAAAGCACTCTGCTATAACAAGAATTCAAGAAGATGAATTCAATTGGGAAGAAATCTTTAAGAATGCAACATGGTTCCATTTATCTGGAATTACATTAGCTTTAGGTGAAAGAGTAAGAAAAGTTGCTCTAAGAGCTGTTAAGGAAGCTAAGAAATACAACGTTCCAGTAAGCTTTGATTTTAACTATAGATCAAGACTATGGACAGTTGAAGAAGCAAGACCAGTATATAAGGAATTTATGGAATATGTAGATATCGTATTTGCAAGCTTCTATGATGCAAATACTATTCTAGAAATTCCTCTAAGTGAAGGCTTCACTGGTACTACATTATCAGAAAAAAGAAGAGATGTATTCCCTAAGATGATTAGAAAGTATAATCTACATTATATTTTCGGTACAGATCGTGTTGTATATACAGCAACTGATAACTCATTAGCTGGATATTATTTCAAATTACAAAATGATAACCTATCTTGGGAATTAACAGATCCTATTCGTTTTAATATTTATGATAGAATCGGTGGCGGAGATGCTTTTGCATCTGGTGTCATCCACGGCTTATTAAAAAATTATAATGATCCTGCATATGCTGTTAGATATGGTCTTTCTACATCAGTATTAAAGCATACAATTTATGGTGATGCATCTACATTCTCATGTGATGACATCGAAACATTTATGGAAGCAAACGGAACTGCTGAAGTAGTAAGATAAGGAGAAAAATAAAATGATAGTAGGAAAACTTGTAGATTTATATAGATATAAAGGAATTGCTAAAAACATTGATACAGCAATTGACTATATCTTAAATAATGATTTAATGGCTTTACCTAAAGGTAAAACTATTGTAGATCAAGATGAAAATGGATTAAATGTTTATATTAATCGTGATACTTATGTTGCAAGACCTTTAAATGAATGCTTCTTTGAGAATCATGAAAATTATATCGACATTCAAATCGTATTAAAGGGTACTGAAATTATTGGTTATACTCATATTTCTAACCCAACATTAAAGGTAACTACACCTTATAATGCAGAAAAGGATGTAACTAAATTCAATGGTGATGATCCAAGTGCAGTAAAGGATGCATTATTCTTCCCAGTATCAGAAGGATTTGCATTAGTTTATACTGAAGACGTTCATCTAGCTAAATGTAAGGCTGACGATGAAATCGTTGAAAAAGTAGTAGTAAAAATTAAAATTGAGAAGTAATTTAAATTAAACAAAAAATATTTAAGAGGAGAAAAATAATGAAAAATTTAAAGTTTAATTCTAAAAAAGTTGTAACAATGGGCGAAATTATGCTTCGTCTTTCTACACCAGCAAACACTCGTTTTGTTCAAGCTAACCAATTCGATATCATTTTCGGTGGTGGTGAAGCAAACGTTGCTGTATCATGCGCTAACTATGGTTTAGATGCTTATTTCGTATCTAAATTACCTGACAATCCAATCGGACAAGCAGCTATTAACTCTTTAAGAAGATATGGTGTTAATACTGAATTCGTTGCACGTGGTGGTGATAGAGTAGGTATTTATTATTCTGAAACTGGTGCTTCAATGAGAGCATCTGTAGTTGTTTATGACCGTGCTCATTCAGCAATCGCTGAAGCTAAGCCTGAAGATTTCGATTTCGACGCAATCATGAAGGATGCAGGTTGGTTCCACTGGTCAGGAATTACTCCAGCTATTTCTGATGCATCAGCTAAGTGCTTAGAGAAGGCATTAATTGCTGCAAAGAAGTATGGTGTAGTTGTTTCTTGTGACTTAAACTTCAGAAAGAAATTATGGACTTCTGAAAAGGCAATTTCTGTTATGAAGCCTTTAATGAAGTATGTTGATGTATGTATCGGTAATGAAGAGGATGCAGAATTATGCTTAGGCTTCAAACCAGACGCAAACGTAGAAGCTGGTGAAACTGGTGCTGCTGGTTACCACAAGATTTTCGAACAAATGGCTAAGGAATTTGGATTCAAGTATGTTGTTTCTACATTAAGAGAGTCTTTCTCAGCTACTCATAATGGTTGGAAGGCATTAATCTATGATGGAACTGAATTCTATGAGTCAAAGAGATATGACATCAACCCTATCATTGACCGTGTTGGTGGTGGTGACTCATTCTCTGGTGGTCTAGTTTATGGTTTAATGACTAAGGCTACTCAAGGTGAAGCTCTTGAATTCGCAGTTGCTGCATCAGCATTAAAGCATACAATCAATGGTGATTACAACTTAGTATCTGTAAAAGAAGTTGAATCATTAGCTGGTGGTAATGCTAACGGACGTGTACAACGTTAATTTTTAGAAAATGACTTGCTTTGAAGTGCCACTTTTATGGTGGCACTTTAAGAGCGTATAAAATACCTAGAAAAAGAGGTACTATTATGAAAATCGGAGTTAGAGTTCATGACTTTGGAAAATCAGATGCTAAAACTTTAGCTAAAAAAGCTAAAGAAGTAGGATTTGAAGGCGTACAATTAGTTTTAAATAAAGCAATAGAGGGTGAATCTGGCTTAGCTGGAACATTATCTAAAGAGAAAGCAAATAGCTTCTATAATGATTTTAAAAATGAAGGATTAGACATTTTTATGCTTGGTGCATATTTTAATCCAGTTCATTCTGATAAAGAAAAAGTAAGATCATTAACAGAAAAATTTAGAGAACATTTAAAATATATGAATGACTTCCATGCCGGCTTTGTAGGAAGCGAGACTGGATCATTTAATGATGATAAATGGACTTATAATCCTTTAAATAGAACTGAAGAGGCATTCCAAGAGGTTAAAAGAATATTTAAAGATTTAGCTAATAGTGCTGAAGAGTATAATGCTAAAATAGCATTAGAAGGTGCATTTGGTCACTGTATGTGGGAGCCAAAGAAGCTTAAAAGACTTGTAGATGAAATTAATTCAGATACAGTTTATTACACAGTTGATATTTACAATTATTTATCTAACGAAAATTATATGAATCATACAAAGATTTTTGATGAATGTATCGAATTATTCAATGATAGAATTGTAATATTCCACATCAAAGATTACGTTATTGAGGAAGGCAATTTAAAACAATGCTGTATTGGTAAAGGTAATATGAATTTTGATTATATGTTACCAATCATCAAGCAAAAATGCCCTAATGCATACCTTGTATTTGAAGGATCAAAGCCTGAAGATATGCAATTCTCATATGATTTTATAACTAAAAAATTAGAAAATTGTTAAAAGGAGATTACAATGAAATTAGATGTAAGATACGCAAATCATCCAGATGATTCAAAGAATTATGATACAGCTTTATTAAGACATCATTATCTAATTGATAAGGTTTTTGAAGCTGATGATATTTTATTAACTTATTCTCATCAAGATAGAATTATTGCTGGTGGTATTATGCCAGTTAATATGACATTAAAGCTTGAAGGCTCTAGCGAAATGAGAGCTAAATACTTCTTAGAAAGAAGAGAAATGGCATTCATTAATATCGGTGGTGAAGGAAAAGTTAAAATTGATGGAAAGACTTATGATATTAAACATAAAGACGGTATGTATATTGGTCTTGGCGTTAAGGATATTGAATTCTCATCAAATGATAGAAAGAATCCTGCTAAGTTCTATATGACATCATCTCCAGCTCATAAGACTTATCCAACAGTATATATTGCATATACAAAAGAAAACTTAAATGCATTCAAGGGTGATATTAAAGCAGTTGAATGTATTCACCAAGAATTAGGTGACGAAGCTCATATGAACAAGAGAATCATTAATAAGTATGTTAATACTGCAATTATTGATTCTTGCCAATTAGCAATGGGTATGACTGCCCTAGCTACAGGTTCATGCTGGAATACAATGCCTTGCCATACTCATGAAAGACGTATGGAAGTATATTTCTATTTTGATTTCCCAGCTGAGGAAAGAGTATTCCATTTAATGGGTAAACCAGATGAAACAAGACATATCGTTATGGCTCCAGAACAAGCAGTTATTTCACCTGCATGGTCAATCCATGCTGCATCTGCAACAATGAATTATACATTCATTTGGGGTATGTGTGGTGAAAATCAGGATTACGATGATATGGATCATATCAAAACATCTGATTTAAAATAGTTAAAATTGGTGAGTCTACCATTTAAAAAGACAAAATAAAATTAGGAGGAAAAATAAAAATGAATATGAATGATTTCAGACTAGACGGTAAAGTAGCTCTAGTTACAGGTGCATCATATGGTATCGGCTTCAACATTGCTAAAGGTTTTGCTGCAGCTGGTGCAACTATCGTTTTTAACGATATTAAGCAAGAATTAGTTGACAAGGGTATCGAAGCTTATAAGGCAGAAGGTATCAAAGCTCATGGTTATGTTTGTGACGTAACTGATGAGGATGCAGTTAACGAAATGGTTGCAAAAATTGAAAAGGAAGTAGGAGTTATCGATATCTTAGTTAACAATGCTGGTATCATCAAGAGAATTCCTATGATTGAAATGACTGCAGCACAATTCCGTCAAGTTATCGACGTGGATTTAAATGCTCCTTTCATCGTTTCTAAGGCAGTATTACCTGGAATGATTAAGAAGGGGCATGGTAAGATTATTAACATTTGTTCAATGATGTCTGAATTAGGCCGTGAAACTGTATCTGCTTATGCAGCTGCAAAGGGTGGTCTTAAGATGTTAACAAGAAACATTTGTTCTGAATACGGTGAATTCAATATTCAATGTAATGGTATTGGACCTGGTTACATTGCTACACCTCAAACAGCTCCTTTACGTGAAAGACAAGCTGACGGTTCTCGTCATCCATTTGATTCTTTCATTTGCGCAAAGACTCCAGCTGGACGTTGGTTAGAACCAGAAGAGTTAGCAGGACCTGCAGTATTCCTAGCATCTGATGCTTCAAATGCTGTAAACGGACATATTTTATATGTTGATGGTGGTATCCTTGCTTACATTGGTAAACAACCTAAGTAATTAATAAAATAAATCGGGTATGAATTAGTCATACCCTTTTGTTTTTAAGAGGAAAAATGATGGAAGATTTAAGCTTAGAAGAATTAGAAGTATTAGAAGATTTAATTAAAAAAGAAATAGTTGAAACATCTATGTTAAAGAAAGATGTTGAAGACATTGATAGAGAAGATTTAGAAGAATATATTGAAAATTTAAAGTCTATTCAAGCTAAATTATTCAAATAATAACAAAATATCATTTATTTTAACAAAAATATTTGACACCATATATATTTTAATATATAATACTTTTGTTGTAACATGCACCACATAGAAAAGGTCTTAAATGATTATACAATCTACCTTAATAGTGTGTCTTAAAAAATAACAAGGAGGTAACACGACATGTATGCAATTATAGAAACAGGTGGAAAGCAAGTTAAAGCTGAAGTAGGCGAATTCATCTTCGTTGAGAAGTTAGAAGTAGCTGAAGGTGAAACTTACACTTTCGATAAAGTTGTTTTAGTATCAGGCGATAAGACTAAGGTTGGTACACCATACGTAAATGGTGCTACAGTAACTGCTAAGGTTGAAAAGCACGGAAGAGGAGAGAAGATTACAATCTTCAAGTACCGTCCAAAGAAGCATTCAGCATCTAAGAAGGGTCATCGTCAAGCATATACTAAGTTAAAAGTAGAAGCAATCAATGCTTAATTACTATGACAACATATAGTATAAAGAACAAAGGTAATGAAGTAACTATTGAGGTTAAAGGACATGCAGGATATGCCGAAAAAGGATATGATATCGTATGTGCTTCAATTTCAATGGCATGTATAATGACTGCAAATCTAATCGATAAAATAAAAGAAATCCGTTACAACATATTAGATTTGGTTTGCGAAGATGGATATTTTAGACTTCAGGTTAAACAATCTGATGCCCTAACTCAATCAATTGTTGATAATTTAGTTGAAACACTTGATGAATTACAAAAACAATATCCAAAATATATTAAAATTATAAGCTAGGAGGATTTCAAACATGTTATTAAATATTAACATTCAGTTATTCGCATCTAAAAAAGGTGTAAGTTCTACTAAGAACGGCCGTGATTCAGAAGCTAAGCGTTTAGGCGCTAAAGTATCTGATGGTGAAGTAGTAACTGCAGGTTCAATTTTATATCGTCAAAGAGGTACTAAGATTTTCCCAGGCAATAACGTTGGTCGCGGTGGCGATGATACATTATTCGCTAAGGTAGCTGGTACTGTAAAATTTGAACGTAAGGGTAAGGACAAAAAGCAGGTTTCTGTTTACCCAGTCGCTGAATAATAAGATTGTTTAAAATGCCCAAAATATCATTTTGGGCTATTTTTTCTCTTAAAGGAGGATATATTTATGTTTATTGATCAAGCTAAAATGGAACTATATGGTGGCAAAGGCGGAGATGGTATTGTTGCCTATAGAAGAGAATTAAAGGTTGAATATGGTGGACCATTCGGTGGAAACGGCGGAAATGGTGGTTCTATAATCTTTAAGGGTAGTAATGGTATGTCAACATTACTAGATTTAAAATATAATACTGTATTAAAGGCTATAGATGGCGAAAAAGGAAAAAATAAAGGTATGTATGGCAAGAATGCTGAAGATACATACGTTTTAGTTCCAGTTGGAACAACTATTTTCGATCAAGACACTAACAAAGTAATCGGAGACATCACTAAAGACGGCCAGGAGGTCCTAGTTTGCAAGGGAGGACGTGGCGGTAGAGGAAATATGTCTTTCGCTTCAAATACGCTAAAATGCCCAGATTTCTGCGAAAAAGGAGAACCTGGTGAACATAAATATGTAAGATGTGAGCTAAGAGTACTTGCCGACTGTGGTTTAGTAGGCTTCCCAAGCGTTGGTAAATCTACTTTAATTTCAGTTTGTTCTAACGCAAGACCAAAGATAGCTGAATATCATTTCACAACATTACAGCCTAATCTAGGTATGGTAAGACTAGATGACGGAAGAGATTTTGTTATGGCAGACCTACCAGGTATTATTGAAGGTGCTCATAATGGTGCTGGACTTGGACTTGAATTCTTAAGACATATCGAAAGATGTAGAGTAATCGTCCATGTAATAGATATGGCGGCAACTGATGGTAGAGATCCATATGAGGATTATGTTGTTATCAACAATGAATTAAAGGAATATAAGATGAATTTATCTAAGCGTCCTATGATTGTTGTTGCGAACAAAATGGATATGCCAGATGCTAAGAAGAACTTAGAAGAATTTAAGAAAAAGGCAGATTGTGAAATCATAGAGATTTCAGCATTAACAAAAGAAAACGTAAAAGAATTATTATATAAAATTGCTGATACATTAGAAAATACAGAAGAATTCTCAATCTTTGAAGATGATGAATTAGATGTAGTTGAATATAATTTAAATGAAGATGATGAATTCTTTACTATTGAAAAACAAGATGATGGTGTTTATAATGTAACAGGAAAGAAGCTAAAGAGAATATTTGATATGACTGATTTTGATTCTGAAACTGCAAGATTTAGATTCGCAAGACAACTTAGAACATATGGTCTTGATGATAAATTAAGAAAACTTGGAGTTCAAAATGGAGATACAGTAAGAATATTCGATTTTGAATTTGAATTCATAGAATAAGAGTCTTAGGGCTCTTTTTTTATTAACTATTGTTAATAATAAAGTTGAATAATCTTTTTATTAATAGTAAAATATAATTAAGATTTTGCAAATTTTAAAAAACTATGGAGGTATCTATATGGTTGAATACGAGATTAGAGGAAATATGGTTGTCATTACAGGCTGTTCAAAGGATGAAATGAACCTTGACCTACCTGATGAAATTGAAGACAAGCCAGTTGGTAAAATTGAAGCTAATACATTCAATAATATGCTAAATATAAAGAGAGTTGTAATTCCTGGAACTTGTAAGGTTGTTGGTGCTTACGCATTCGCAGCTTGTTCAAGCCTTGAGGAATTAATTATTGAAGAAGGAGTAGAAACAATTGAAGACTGGGCATTCATTAGTTGTAATATTACATCTATTAGATTACCTCAATCTTTAAGAAGTGTTGGAAACAATGCCTTCCTTGGAAATCAAATCAAATCTGATGTTGATGAATTCATGGAAAAGATGAGTAGTATGAGAAGACCTAAAAATCATACTAACAACAAGTGCTTTGTATTCCCAATTGAAATGCTAAAGGCTAAAGATAAAATTAAAGATGATTTTATCCAATCTGAAAGTAAATATGTAGATAGCCAATTTGATAAAGTAGATATCGAAAATTCAATAACTCAACAAGAAATGGATATTCCATTCTTATATGATGGTCAAGAATTTGTTATCGCTGTATATAATAGAAAACCACTAGAAAGCTTAAAAGTAGAATTAGCATCTGAAAGTAATACATCAATTGGTCTTTATGCAGAAAATGATCCAGAATTCTTAATTTTAAGAGCTAACATCTTAACAAAGGGTCAATTTATTACATCATTTGCATTTAAGGCTCCATACCTTGAGGCAGTAGAATTTCAATGCTTAGGAATTGAATCTCATCAATCAGAAGGTATGTATTATTATTTCTTACATATGAAGGCTGAATTATCATGCTTTGGTAATGGCAATTTAAATAATGAATTTGCACTAAACCAATATAATGATTTATTATTCAAGTTTAGAACTAAATATGCAAATCAAAAATTAAATGATGAACAAAATCAATTTATTGAAAATGCATTTGCTGAAAAGATATTAATTACTATGGAAGGATTCTTAACACAATTAGATGGTTCTCCAAGATTATTATATTTAATGAATATCTTTAAAGCATTATTAGAAGACCCTAATCTTGATTCTGAAAAACAAAATAAGATTAGTGAATTATATTCTAATTTCTTAATGACATCATATAATGATTTAACAGGTATTGAATCATTAACTAAGATTGCATTTGATGATATTGATAATATAATCGTTGAAATTGAAGAAATTATGCAATTAGGTCATTATAATATTGCTGAAAAATACGATATTCAATTAACAGACTCAGTTGGTAACCCAATTGATATTAATGATGCAAAAAATATGAAATCTAATTTCATCAATCTAGAACAAAATTATAAGCTTCATGGAGATTATTTATATTACATCTACAATGAATCTCGTCAAATGAACCAAGATTTTTCTATGATGCAATATGAAAGCTATAAACCAGCTGAAGAGGAAGTGAACTAGATGTCTAAGCCTACAATCGCGATAATGTATGACTTTGATAAAACATTATGCACAACAGATATGCAGGAATATGATTTCATTAAAAACTTAGGTATTACTCCATCTGAATTCTGGGGTGAATGTTCTAAGCTATATGAAAAGAATGAAATGGATAAGATTTTAGCATATATGTATGTAATGGTTAAAATGTGTAGAGATAAGCATATTCCACTAACTAGAGAATATCTTAACAATTGTGGAAAGAATGTTGTTTTATACAAAGGTGTATCTACATGGTTTAATCGAATTCAAAATTATGCAGATAAAATAGGTGTTAATGTTGAACACTACATAATATCTTCTGGTATTACAGAAATAATAGAAGGAACATCTATTTCTAAATATTTTAAGCATATCTATGGCTGTAAATTTATCTATAATGAATTTGGTGATGCATTATGGCCAGGGCTTGCAATCAATTTCACTTTAAAAACACAATATATATTTAGAATAGCTAAAGGTGTTTTAGATGTTAGAGATGATGATAATTTAAATAATCATCAAAATAATAAAAAAATACCTTTTGAAAATATGATATACATTGGAGATGGATTAACTGATGTACCTTGTATGAAGTTACTTAAGGATAAAGGCGGTAAATCAATTGCCCTATATCCATCCCTAAATAAGCGTAAACAAGCATTAAAGCTTGTTGAGGATGAAAGAATCAATTATGTTTGTGTTGCTGATTATTCTCAAAATTCAACATTAGAAAAGATTGTAAAGCTAATGATGGATTCAGTAGCAACCCTAAATGAATTAAAGGAAAAGGAACAAAAGCAAATACAAGCATTTAAAAAAGCTAGTGAGGCATAAAATGAGGATTAATTTTTACAATAATTCAAATGAAAATATCTGGAAATATCAAAGATTAATTAAAAGAATCTTTAAAGGAATCAATAGATCTGATTCATTTAATATTATCTTTGTTACTGAAGAAGAAATAAAAGAAATTAATAAAGAATATAGAAACATTGATAAAGTAACTGATGTAATATCATTTGCTGCAGTTGATGACATTAATAGATTTGATTATACTTCACTAGGAGATGTTTTCATTTGTGTAAAAAGAGCTTATTCTCAAGCAGAAGAATATGGACATAGTCCAGCAAGAGAATTTGCATTCCTAGCTGTTCATGGTTATCTTCATCTATGTGGCTTTGACCATATGACAAAAGAAGATGAAGAAATTATGTTTAAAATCCAAGATGATATCTTAAATGAGGCAGGTATAAAAAGATAATGTACGATCAAAATATGTTATTAGACCAAGCATTAATAGCTAGATGTAATGCATATGCCCCATATTCTAAATTTAAAGTAGGGGCAGCTATATTACTTACAAATGGTAAATACATTACAGGCTGTAATATTGAAAATTCATCATATGGACTTACAAACTGTGCTGAAAGAACTGCATTATTTAAGCTAATCAGTGAAGGATATACGAAATCAGATGTAGTTGCAATGTGTATAACAGGTGACACAGAAGATGTAATATACCCTTGTGGTGCATGCCTTCAAGTAATGTCTGAGTTATTAAGAGATGACACTCCAATTCTTTTAACTAACACAAGCAGAAGAATGAAAGAGCTTAAGGTATCTGAGCTATTACCTTATCAATTTGAATTAAAGGATTAATAAAATGAATATTGATACATATAAATCAGGCTTTGTTGCTATTATAGGTAGACCAAATGTTGGTAAATCAACATTCTTAAATAAAATAATTGGTAAAAAAATAGCTATAATGTCAGATAAGCCTCAAACAACAAGAAACAAAATATTAGGTATTAAGACTACTGATACATATCAAATAGCATTTACCGATACTCCAGGTATTCATAAGCCTACAACAGAGCTTCAAAAAAGAATGGTTAACGCAAGCTATGATGCCACATCAGGTGTAGATGCTATTATTTTTATGACTACACCAGTAAAAGAAGTTTTACCTGGTGATCAAATTATTTTAAATAATTTAAAGAAGACTAGAATACCTGTTTATTTAGTAATAAATAAAGTAGATCAATTAAAAAGATTTAATGATATTGATTTAACTATTGCTAAATATATGGATTTATATCCATTCCAAGGTATTTTCCCTATTTCAGTTTTAGAGGATAAGAATGTAGATGTATTATTAGATAATATCGTTAAAGCCCTTCCTTTTGGTCCTAAATTTTATCCAGATGATATGATATCAGATCATTCTGAAAGATTTTTAGTAGGAGAATTAATAAGAGAAAAGATTTTATTCTTAACAAAGGAAGAAGTACCTCACTCTATTGCAGTAACAGTAGATTCAATGAAGCAATCAGAGGAGAACCCTGACTATATTGATATATACGCTACAATCTATGTAGAAAGAGATAGTCAAAAAAGAATCATTATTGGACACAATGGTGATTTAATAAAAGAAATAAAAGAAAAATCTAGAAATGATATAAAGAAATTAATTAATTCTAAATGTCATCTTGATTTATGGGTTAAAGTTAAAAAGGATTGGAAGGATAGACCTAACGATTTAAATATCTTAGGCTATTCTAAAGATGATTTCTAAAATGAAAAATGAAGGAATAATTGTAAAGACTATTCCCTACAAAGAAACCTCTAAAATTGTATATTTATATACAAATGAAGGATTTAAAAGCGTTAAAGCAATAGGTGCTAAAAAATCTAAAAATTCAAGCTTTGGATTTGGTGAAATAGGAAACATTGTATCATTTATCGCATCCGATTCATCATTTCCTACTATAAGCGAATATGAAATTATATATTCTTCATATAAATTAACAGAAGATTTTAATTCTATAATGGCATTAGGAAAGATTATTGAATTATTAAATTACATACCTGAAGATTCTATTCATTATCGTATTTATCCTTTCATAAAGGATATAATCATGAATATAGATAAAAATCCTCTTAAGGCACTTACAATCTATTTGATTAAAATGACATATAATTTTGGTGTTTCACCTAAATTAGATTCATGTATAATATGTGGTAATAATAATATAATAGATTTTGATGTGAGACTTGGTGGAGCTATTTGTAATAATCATTCAAATAACGATAATTATTTATTAAAACTAATGGTTGAATATTACAAAGAAAAAAAGAAAATAGAAGAATATAATGATTATGATTTTAAAAAGGCATTAGAATATTTAAATGAATATTATTTAATACATACTAATATTGATTTAAAAATTAGATGGTGAGATTATGAAAATTGATTTTAATAATATTAATTCAGAAATTAAAAATAATTTTAACAATGGTGAAAAATATTTTGATGTTAAAACATATACTGATGGAACTAATAAAATAATGTATGGTAAATTAATTCCAGGTGCATCTATTGGACTTCATACACATACAGAAAATGCTGAAATCATTTATGTTATTTCAGGATCAGGTAAAAATATATGTGATGGAAAAGAAGAAAGACTAAATTCAGGAGATGCCCATTATTGTCCTAAAGGATCATCTCACACATTTATTAATGATACAGATAATGATTTAATCTTTTTCGCAACAGTAGTAAGGCAATAAAAGCCAATAAAATTGACTTTTTAGTTTGATAAATATAAAAGACATAATAAAAAAGAGGGAGGGTATTTTATTATGAAAAAAGCTTTTTATATAAGCATTGAAAACAAAATAATAAATAGGATTTTTTCAGGACTAATTTTTATTGGTATTCTTATATTAGCTTTTGCAATATTTTTGCCAACGGATTTAACTTTTTCCGGCTCATCTACATTCAGTGAATTCACCAATAGTTGGAAATATTTTTTTGAAATAGTTAATAATATGGATAATTTAAATGAAACAGCATATATTACTACATTATTATTTGTACATAATCAAATGATTATTGCAATATGGTTTTCAGTTATATTAGTTGTATCATTTATAAAATGTATTATTACATTAACTAAAGGAAAAGATTGTGGAATAATATCACAATTTATAACTGCATTTATATTATGCTTTATACATTATTTCATTACATACAATTATACATATGTTGATGAATATATTCCTAATCCATTATTTTATGCGATTTTTATTGTAAGCATATTATTTATTGTTGGCTATGCTATATTAGCACATATTTTAAACAAAACATTTATGAAAAATATGGTTTTAATAATTTTATTATTAATAATTATTATGTTAACTTCAATAATGGCTATTATATATTTAGGACCAATATATGCTTGTGAAGGAAAAGTATATGGTGCACTAGGCATACCTGGTGTATATAGTGATAATATGGTTTTAGGAATTATAAATGCAGTATCAATTATTGTTACAATATTCTTCATTGGTTTAATGTCTTCATATAGAGGAATATTAAAATCATTATTAAGAAATGAATTAAGTGGATTTAACAGTGATTCATTAGCATTTGTGTTCTTATCATTTTTCACAATTTCAAGTGCATTCGGAGTTACAACATTTATTACATTAGCAAAAAATGGTTGGGGAATTCAAAATATAATAAATGAATTCCTAGCAACACTTTCTACTAGATTAATAATATTATATATATTACCTGTATTAATTATAGGATTATTAATCGCATCAGCTATTGTTAAAGGTGTACTTAATTCAACAAATAATAATGTTGACAATACATCTAAGACAGTTCCTGAAGAAAATAAAACTATTATAGAAACTGTAATAAAAGAGTCTAAAGAAGAACCTATTATTAATGAAATTGAAAATGAAATACCAGTTGAAGAACAACAAGAAGAAATCATAGCTGATAATACTGGTATCGAAGAAGAAACTTTTGAGAATAAAATAATAGATGGACCTGTCATTGAGAATAAAATAGAAGAATCACAAGATGATTCAGTTACTGACACAATAGAAGAAGATGAAAAGTAAAAGCCAATTTGGCTTTTTATTTTTCATTTAATACCATAGTTCTAGAACAACCATATTTATATGTGGCATTAATGTAATATAGCATTTCCTCATGCGACTTAGATTTTTGCATTATTTCAATTAATCAAAAATATTAAAGAAATTTTTTGAAATACTTTTACTTTTTGTGTTGATTTTTCCTTTAATAATATAATAATAGATTTATAATACAATACGAAAGAGAGGTAATGATTATGACTAAAGAAGAACGTCAATTAAAAAAACGTGACATGATTTTAAATGGAAACATTTTAAAAACTATTATAGTCATTTCATTGCCAATACTATTTTATAATATATGTAATTACCTATATGGTATATATGATATGATGATTGTTCAAGTAGCACATATTGGTGAAGCTGCCGATGTTGTAATACTTGATCAAATTAAAAATATGATTCAAACACTTGGTGGAGCTATTGCTACAGGAGGAGGAATCCTAATTGCTAAAAAGATAGGAGAAAAAGATATTGAAGGTGCAAGAAAAGCATCTAATACATTCTTTACGATTGCCCTAATTATTGCCTCACTTACTTTACTTTTTATTCCTCTAGCAGTTCCTTTCTTACAACTTTTAAAAACTGATAAGTCAACA
Source organism: Acholeplasmatales bacterium (assembly GCA_017441525.1). Lineage (GTDB taxonomy): Bacteria > Bacillota_I > Bacilli_A > Acholeplasmatales > Anaeroplasmataceae > Anaeroplasma. Next base: position 33,037 of record JAFRXJ010000045.1, read on the forward strand.
ATTGATAATGCCTTAGGATATTTTAATGTTCAAATGGTTAATCTATTTATAATGACATTAAATTCATGTTTTATTGCTATAGAAAAATCAAAAGGAAATACTTTTAAAATATTTATTTTAAATTTAGGTGTTATTGCTATAAAAATTGGTTTAACTACATTATTTGCTTTTGGTCCATTTGAAGGTGTAACAATAACTTGGCTTGCTGTTGCGACACTAATTGCACAAGGCTTTATGATGATTATAATGGTAATAATATCAATATTACCATCTAATATATTAAGAATTACTCCAAGAAGCTTAAATTTAAAGAAAGAATATTTATTAATTATCCTTAAATTATCTCTTCCTGTATTTATTGGAAGATTCTTATTCCACTTTGGTAAGGTAGCACTAAATTCAATGGCTACAGATCATTATGGAAAGACAGTTGTAGGTGCCCTTGGTATATCAAATACTATGGCAGGTCTTCCTACAAATATGATTAATTCCTTTGAAGATGGTGGATCAACTATTGTAAGCCAAAATTATGGCGCCGGAAATGGAAGAAGAATTAAAAGATTTTATTTGATTAATATGATATTGGTTTCAACAATATCATTAATTTCTGTAATAGTATTATTCTTATTAAAAGAACCTGTTGCAAAATTCTTTGCCGGAAATGATGAAGAATATAGAGTAATTATTGTAAATATCTTTAAATGGGAAATACTAGATGTCTTATTTACAGGTATAGCTGGTGCTTCAAATGCTATATTCTATGGCTTTGCCAAGACAAGAATTACAAGTGTTATGTCAATGGTAAATCTATTTGGATTTAGAATCCCTACTATTATGTTATTGATGTATGTGGTTCACTATAATTATGAAGCTTGTGGTATCGCAATGTTTGTATCTAATACATCGGCAGGTCTAATAACTTTCACATTATGTCTAATATTTATGTTAAGAATCCAGAAAAAAGAGAAATATAAGCCTCTTTTCCCACCAAATGAATTGACAACAAACGAAAATAATAATACAATAGTTGCATAGCGTTGATATGAAGGAGTATCCTTATAATTTATTTTAGAGAAGATATGGTTGGTGAAAATATCTATAATTATAAAGAGAAGGTAGTCATGGAGCTTAAATGATGAGAAACATGGATTAGTCATTTACGTCAACTCGCGTTAAGAGAAATGAAGAGCTAGATATAGATATCTAGAATTAAGGTGGTACCGCGGTTTATTCGTCCTTAGAATATTTTTCTAAGGACTTTTTTTATGAGAATAGCAGGAAAAAGATTATTAATCAGAGATATTACATTTAAAGATGACAATGATTTTTTTGAATATGCTAAAAGGGATGAGGTTGGTCCTGATGCTGGGTGGAAGCCAGTTCCATCTATGGAGGTAGCAAGACGAGTCATCGCATCATATATTTTAGCTAAAGATGTTTTCGCTATTGAATTAATAGAAGAAAAGAAAATGATTGGTACTATCTCAATTTATAATTATGGAATTAGAAAATATAATAAGGTCAAGCAATTAGGATTTTCATCAAATCCCAATTACTGGAACAAAGGCTATATGACTGAAGCAGTAAATATGGTAATTGATTATATATTTAATCATACTGATTGTGAGGTTTTAGAGGTCGGTCATCATAGTGATAATTATAAAAGTAAAAGAGTAATAGAAAAATGCGGATTTATATATGATGGAAGATTATGTAAATATAAAAAGCTATATGATGGAAGATTAGTAGATGCTGACTTCTATTCAATGACTAAAGAGGATTATGAAAGGAAGAAGAGATATGAGTAAGGAATTAAAGCCTAAATATGATTTTAATGAGGTTGAACAAGGTAAATATGATTTCTGGTTAAAGGGTGGATTCTTTGAGGCTGGAGATAAATCAAAGGAGCCTTTTACAATTGTTATTCCACCACCAAATGTAACTGGTAAATTACATTTAGGTCACTCTTGGGATACAACATTACAAGATATTATTATTAGAAGAAAGAGAATGCAAGGATATGATGCATTATGGCTTCCTGGTATGGACCATGCAGGTATCGCAACTCAAGCTAAGGTTGATGCTAAATTAAAAGAACAAGGCGTATCTAGATATGATATTGGTAGAGAAGCGTTCTTAAAGGAAGCATGGAAATGGAAAGAGGAATATGCTAAAACTATTCACTCTCAATGGGCTGCCTTAGGATTATCTTTAGATTATACAAAAGAAAGATTTACATTAGATGAAGGCTTAAATAAGGCTGTGAATCATGTATTTATCACACTATATAATAAAGGCTTAATATATCAAGGTGAAAGAATTATTAACTGGGACTGTCAAGCAAAGACAGCACTATCTAATATTGAAGTAGAACACCAAGATGATGAAGGTGCATTCTATTATTTCAATTATCCATTTGTTGAAGGTAATGGTGCAGTAACTATCGCCACAACAAGACCTGAAACAATGTTTGCCGACCAAGCTGTAATGGTAAACCCTAATGATGAAAGATATAAATCAATCATCGGTAAAATGGTACGAATTCCAGGTACTGATATTGTTATTCCTGTAATTGCTGATGAATATGTAGATATTGAATTTGGTACAGGCTGTGTTAAGGTTACACCAGCACATGACCCTAACGATTTCGAAGTAGGTAAAAGACATAATTTAGCTATGCCACTTTGTATGAATGATGATGGTACAATGAATGACATGGCTGGAAAATATAAGGGTATGGACAGATTCGAATGCCGTAAGGCATTGATTGCTGACCTTAAGAAGGAAGGACTATTCTTAAAAGAAGAAAAAATGATCCACTCTGTAGGTCACAGTGAAAGAACTGGAGTAGTAGTTGAACCAAGATTATCTAAACAATGGTTTGTTAAAATGGATATTTTAGCAAAACAAGTTTTAGAAAACGACGAATATAGATTCGTACCTGATAGATTTAAACAAACATTAGAACATTGGTTAACTGATATCCAAGATTGGTGTATTTCAAGACAATTATGGTGGGGTCATAGAATTCCTGCTTGGTATAAGGATGATGAGGTTAAGGTTCAAGTTGAATGTCCTGGTGATGGTTGGCGTCAAGATGAAGACGTACTTGACACTTGGTTTTCAAGTGCCTTATGGCCATTCTCAACACTTGGCTGGCCAGAAAAGACTGAATTATTAGATAGATATTATCCAACTAACGTATTAGTTACAGGATATGATATCATTTTCTTCTGGGTAGCAAGAATGTTATTCCAAGGTGTTGAATTCACGCATCACGCACCATTTAAAGATATCTTAATCCATGGTTTAATTAGAGACACTCAAGGAAGAAAAATGTCTAAGTCTTTAGGTAATGGCGTTGACCCATTCGATGTTATCGCTAAATATGGTACAGATTCATTAAGATATTTCGTAACAACTAACTCCGCACCAGGCTTAGATCTAAGATTTGATGAAACAAAGATTGAATCAAGCTGGAATTATTTAAATAAGATTTGGAATATCTCTAGATATGTAATGATGAATCTAGGAGATGACTATAAAGAAACTAAGATTGAAAAATCTAAATTAAATCTAGCATCTAAATGGATTTTAGCTAAGCTAAATAAGGTAATTGAAAATGTTGATTACAACATGGAAAAATATGAATTTGGTGAAGCTGCAAGAACTCTATATTCATTTGTTTGGGATGACTTTGCATCTTGGTATGTAGAAATCTCTAAAGTAGATTTACAATCAGATGATAAATCAAATATCCAAATGACTAAGAATGTATTAGTTTATGTATTAAAATCAATTGTTAAATTATTACATCCATTTATCCCATTCATTACAGAAGAGATTTATCAAGCACTACCACATGCTGAAAAATCAATTACTATTTCTGAATGGCCAAAGGTAAATAAAGATTTTGATGATGACATGGCAATTGAATCAATTTCAGATCTAATTGAAATTATTACTGCAATTAGAAACGAAAGAGCTAAAGCTAATAAAGCTCCATCTAAGCCAATTGATATTAAGATCTATGCTAAAAATATAGATGTTAAAAATATCATCAAGAGCACAACTAATTATTTAATTAAGTTTACAAATCCTAAGAATCTAGAATTCTTAGATGAAGATATTGCCGCAAAAGATTATTCAGTAACAGTCCTAGCTATGGCAAAGATTTATATTCCAACATCTGATCTAGTTGATAAAGAAGAAGTATTAAAGAAATTAATGACATCTAAACAAAAACTAGAAGCAGAACTTGAACGTAGTAAGAAGATGTTATCTAATGAATCATTCATCAGTAAAGCACCTGAAGCTAAAATCAATGCTGAAAAGGCTAAATATGAAGAATATAAGGCTCAATACGAGGAAATCCTAAAATCTATTAAGGAATTAGGCTTATAATGTTTCAAACACTTTCTGAAGCCCTTGATTATTTATATAATCAAAGAAATAGTCACAAAGATTTAGAAAGACTTAGAAGATGCATCAAGAAATTAGGAATAAACCTTAATTATAAAAAAATATTGATAGCCGGAACTAATGGAAAGGGTTCAACAGCCCTTTTCATTAAAAATATCTTAAAGAATAGCTCTAAGGTTGGTTGTTTTACATCTCCATTTGTCAAAAGATTCAATGAAAGAATCATGATAAATGATAGACAAATATCAGATGCTGAAATAATGTATTATATGAATGAGCTTTTTAATCTTCAAGATTGGTATAAAACTAATTTTAATGAAATTATCCCATTCTTTGAATTAACACTTCTAATGGCATTATTATATTTCCAAGATAGAGATATTAACATAGCTATATTTGAATGTGGAATAGGTGGATTAAATGACTCTTGTAATGTATTTGATGCTGATGTATCAATCATTACATCTATTGGATATGATCATTTAGATGTATTAGGTAATACACTTGAAGAAATATTAAAAAATAAATTAGGTATTGTAAGACAAAACCAAAATTTTATTTATTGTAATAACAATAATGACCTAGAAATCATCTATAATGATTACATTAAAAAATTTAATTTAAATGCTACAAATGTATTTAATTTAGTATCTGATGTAAAATCAGATAAATATACTGAATTTAAATATAATAATAAATTATATAGAACAAAATTATTAGGTGATTTTCAAGCATATAATGCGACAATAGCTATAGAAGCTGTTAAAAGATTATTTATAAATTATCCTGAAATCTATATAGAAGAAGGAATAAATACATCATATATTCCTGCAAGATTAGAAATAATTAATAATAATCCATTAACTATCTTAGATGGCGCCCATAATATAGATGCCATAAAATCATCAATTGATTATTTATCAAAATTAAAAGATAATAAAAAATTTATAACTGTATTTAGTTGTCTAAATAATAAAGATTATAAAAATATGATTAAAGAATTAGATAGCATTACAGATGTATATTTATTTTTTGATTTAAATGATGAAAGAAAAACTGATATTAATTTATTCATTGAATCAACAAACAAAGAATCTCATATTATATATAATGTTGATGAAATAAATAAATATTTAAAAGATAATTCAATTATTTTATATACAGGATCACTTCATTTTGCATCTTATATAAAAAATTTAAAAAATAATTAAATTAGACTATTTAATAGATTTTATAAAAAACCAAATTAATTTTTGGTTTTTTTATTTTTTATTTGAAGATAAATAAAATATTAATAAAATATTCCAAAATCAAAAATTTAGGCAATTTGACAATCATATTTTGATATGCAACAATACCTTTGGTGATAACATGAAAATGGATTTAATTGAAGAAGAAAATAGACCAAGAGAAAAAATAATAGAAAAGGGACCAATATATCTATCTGATTCTGAGCTTCTTGCAATAATGTTAGGATATGGAACCAAAGATGAATCTATTATGGATTTATCTTCTAGATTAATAAAAGAATATAGTCTAAAAGGTATGTTTAATATGAATTATAATGATTTAATTAAAATATCTGGAATAAAAAAAGCTAAAGCTACTAAGCTTTTAGCTACATTTGAAATTGCTAGAAGAGCTATGAATTATCAAGATGAAGATATTAGTTTAAATGATTCTAACGATGTCTTTAATTATATTAAAGGAGAATATATTTTATTAAAAGAAGAGGTATTAACAGTAATTTATGTTAATAATACCTTAAAAGTAATTGATAAGGATAAATATACTCTATATGATAGTGGAATGGTTGATGTACCAATAAAAGAAATAGTAGCTAACGCTATTAATAAAAAAGCTAAAGGTATATTTATAATACATAATCATCCAGGAGGAAGTCTAAATCCTTCTAAAAATGATATAAATACTACAATTGAACTAAGAGATGTATTAAAAGCACTTGGTATGCATCTATTTGATAGTATCATAATATCTAATGATGATTATTTTTCTATTGATGATTATATATCTAGAACTAATGTCTTAAATAATTTGAAAATGAATAGAAAATAATATATAATACACTATGTATTCGAGGTATTAATATGTTAAAACATTTGTTTTTAGTTTTAAAAGGAATATTATTTGGAGCTTCTAATTTAATACCAGGTGCATCTGGTGGTACAACTTTAGTTGTATGTGGTATTTATGAAGAAACATTAGATTCAATAACTAATTTAAAATCTAATTTTAAAAAGTCTATAATCTTTTTATTATTCCTTTTACTTGGAACAATAATAGGAGTAATAGGTGGATCTTTATTAATAAAGAAATTGCTAGCTAATATTCCATTTATTACATATTGTATATTTGCAGGATTTATTATTGGTGGTATTCCTGCCTTAATAAAACCACATTTAAAAAGTCTAATTAATCCAAATAAAGAAAAAGGAATTAAAAAGATAAAATGGCAATACATACTTGCCGCTATATTAGCAGCCGCAGCTGTATTAGGATTATTATTCCTAGGCTTTAATATTAATACTAGAAATATATTCTTTGGTGCTGAATTACAATTTAAAGATTATGCATTATTATTCTTATGTGGTTTTATAGGAATATTCGCAATGATTGTTCCTGGTGTTTCTGGTATTCTAATATTTTTAATATTAGGTTATTATAGAATATTCTTAGATGCAATAAATAATATATTTGTTATTGAATGTTTCTGGGATGCAGTATTAGTAGGATTACCAGTTGGACTTGGAATGATTGCCGGATTAATTCCTGCATCACTTTTAATGAAATTCTTATTAAAGAAATTCCCTACTGGTACATATTATGCAATCTTTGGATTTGTTTTAGGATCTATTGCTTGTCTATTTATAAGCTATGCTTATAGTACTTATCCAAATCCAAGTTCAAAGGATATTATAATTGGTATAATTGAATTAATTGTATTTACAGTTATAAGCTATGTATTATCTACTTTCTCAAATAAGAAGAAAGAAGAAACACAGCCTGAGGAAATTGATGAAGATGCTTTAAGAAAAGAAATCTTAGAAGAATTAAAACAAGAAAATATCATTAATGATAACAACGAATTAATAGCTTTAAAACAAGAAGATAAACCAGTTGAAGAAGATGATTCATTTGTTGTTGAAGAAGTTCTAAAATGTCCTTATTGCAATAGTAAAAATTTTATTGAGTTTGAAGAATCAATGTATTTATGTAATAACTGTAAAGCAAAATTTGAATCTAAAAAATAGATTTTAAAGTATAAACTGCTAATTTTTAGCAGTTTTTATTTTTCTAACTTTTTTCTTTTTATCTTTAATTATTAATATCATTGTGATACAATGAAATTATAAGAAAACGATTACAGAAAGGATATTTTAATATGGTAAACGATAAAATTAGAAACATCGCTATCTTAGGCCATCTTCAAAGTGGTAAAACTACATTAGTAGAATCTTTATATTCAATTACAACAGGAGCTCCTAAGGGTTCAGTTGAAAAAGGTACTACAATTAGTGATTACACTGCAGAAGAGAAAGCTAAGATGGCATCAATCAAATCTGCTATTGTGCCTATCATCTATAAGGATTACAAGATGAACCTTATAGATGTTCCAGGTAGTGACGACTTTATTGGAGAAGCAATCTCTGCAATAAAGGTTGTAAAAGGAGCTGTCATTGTAATTGATGCTTCAAGTGGTATTGAGGTACAGACAGTTAAGCATTGGAATATGCTTAAGAAAAAAAATATTCCAACAATTATTTATGTTAATAAGATGGATAAAGAAGATATCCATTTTGATAACTTAATGGATTCTATCAGACAAAAATTCGGTAAGACATGCATTCCATTCTGTTACCCAATGGGACACAAGGATGAATTCGATGGATTTGTTAACTGTGTTACATTAAAAGCAAGAAAGTTCAATGGAAAAGAATGTGAAGATGCTGAAATTTATGATGAGAAGAAAGCTAAAACATTTGAATTACATAACACAATGGTTGAGGCAGTAGCTCAAACTTCTGAAGAATTATTAGATAAATTCTTCAATGGTGAGGCATTAACTCAAGAAGAAATTCAAACTGGTTTAAGAAAGGGTGTATTAGATGGTGAATTAACTCCAGTATTAGTTGGTTCAGCAACTAAGAATATCGGTTTACATACAATGCTTGATATGTTTATCGATTATCTACCAGACCCTTCAGATCTAGCTCCAATCGTTGGTAAGGATTCAAATGGTAAAGAAATCGAAAGAAAAACTAAGAATGAAGAACCATTCAGTGCTTTCGTATTCAAAACTATTGTTGATCCATATTCAGGAGTATCTAGTATATTTAAAATATATTCTGGTATTATTAAGCAAGGACAAGAAATTACTGTACCCGACCTAGGTAAAAATGTAACTGTTTCACAATTATATACAGTATGTGGTGGAAAGATGACTTCAGTTGCTGAATTACATGCTGGAGACATTGGATGTATTACAAAGGTTGATGGTCTTGAAACATCAATGACTTTATGTGATCCAAAAAATGTTATCATTTATGATAAAATTGATCTTCCAACTGCAGTTTATTATAAGGGCTTAGTTCCTAAGACTAAACAAGATGAAGACAAATTATCTATGGTATTAGCAAAAATAATGCTAGAAGATAAATCCGTTGAAATTAAGAGAAATGTTGAAACTAATCAACAATTAATTGGTACATTAAGCTTAGGCCACTTAAATTACATCCTTGAAAAGATGAAAAATAGCTACAAGCTAGAAATCAATACAGAAGATGTACAAATAGTTTATAGAGAAACTATTAAAGCTAAAGCTACTGGTGATGGTAGATATGTTAAGCAATCTGGTGGTTCAGGATTCTATGGTGTTGTTCAAATGGATTTCGAACCAGCTGCTGAAAATAACTTCACTGAAGAAGTATTTGGTGGTGCAGTACCTAAGAATTACTTCCCAGCTGTAGAAAAAGGTTTCTATGAAGCTTGTGAAAAAGGTCTTCTTGCAGGATTCCCAGTAATTGGTGTTCATGCAATATTAAAGGATGGTAAATACCATCCAGTTGATTCTAACGAATTAGCATTCAAGATGGCTGCAATTTTAGCATTTAAAGATGCTTATATGAATTGTAAGCCAACTATCCTAGAACCAATCATTAAGATTGTTGTTACAGTATCTAGTGATGTTGTAGGAGATATCTTATCAGATCTTAACCAAAGAAGAGCTAAGGTTATAGGTATGGATATTAATTCAGTTGGTAATCAAAAGATTACAGCATTAGTTCCCGAATCTGAAATTACAGAATATGTAAATGACCTAAAGAGTATTACTCAAGGTGCAGGTTTCTTCAACCGTGAATTTAATTCATATGAAGAAGCACCTCAATTCATTCAAGAGAAGCTTATTGCTAAAGCACAAAAAGCTTAATAAAGAATAATATGGATAGATTTTGTCTATCCATATTTTTTTATTTGTGTTAAAATTTATTTGGTGAATAAAATGACTCAAGAAGATATTATAAAATATTCAGAAATATATAAAAGACATCAAAAAAAATTATCATTTGTTTTAATGATAATAATTATAGTCATGGGTGTTATATTAATTGGTTTAGGACTCTTTATAGCAATTTTATTTAAAGAACTACCTATGGTAGTTGCAGGAATAATTATGGCAACCCTTGGAGCGTTTGATATACCTTTAATTATTGGCTTCAATAAAAAAACTCAAATTAGAATTGAAGTAATGACTGAAGAAGAGGCAGCCAAAAGATATTGTAAAATATATGGTTTAAATAAATAAAAAAAATAGGCTTCGGCCTATTTTTTCTTACTCTTTTTATCAGATAATGAAGTTCCATTAGCTTCATCCATTGAACGCATAACTGCTCTAACTTGTTTTTCAGATGGAGTTCTACCCATTTGAGTCATCATTGCTCTAATAGTAGCCTCATTAATAGGTGGATTCTTTTTTAACTGATTTTGGAATATTTTTCTTGTAACAAAAAATGTAACTACGGCAGCAACTAATATTGCTATAACAACAATAATAATGAATTGCCATATTTCTAAAGATACAACTGGCATAATAACTTCTCCTTATAAAAAATACAATAATATTTTACTATTTTATGCTTTAAATATCAATAAAAAAGTTTTTCAAATAATTATTAATAAAAACATTATTTAATAATAATTGTTAGGTATCAGATATCAATGCTAACAAATATCAAAAAAATGGCTTTAAAATTAAATATTTTAAATAGTTATCATAGACTAACCTAAGCATTAAATGTTATACTTTAAGTAGTAAAAATAAGGAGGAATACGATATGCCTAGAAAAGTAGTTGAGGATACTTGTATTGCTTGTGGAGCTTGCGCAGGTGAGTGTCCAGTTTCAGCAATAACTGTTGATGATGTTTCTCATATCGACGCTTCAGCTTGTATTGATTGCGGTGCTTGCCAATCAGTATGTCCAGTTGACGCTATCGTTGAGGAATAATAAATTAAGCCACTCTTTAGTGGCTTTTTTTGTACATTAAATTAAAAGAAGAGGGCATATCAAATCGATATGTCCTAATTGCCTTTATTTTAATATTTCAGCTTTCTTTTTCTCATAATCTTGTTCAGTAATTAATCCTTCATCAAGCATTTGTTTATATTTTCTTAATTCCTCAATTCTTGAATCAGCTTCTGTAGTATGAATAGGCGTAGGTGTTGAATTTGGATTATCAATTTTCTTTTGTTCCTCATTATAGCCTGCCGCTTTAGCTGCATCATCTAAATATTTTTTTGTGGCTTCATTTACTTCAGGAGAAGCAACAATAATTGTAGGAGATGGAATTTCATCTTCAATTTCATTTTCAGGATGCTTTAAGAAAGATAATATTACAAGTGAAAGTAGTAATACAATAAATGCTATATTATTTGTTAATGCATATGTCATTGCAGTTCTTTGAATTGAATCATCTGCTTGTGCAGCAAAAACTAATGCTGTAAATACTGTAAATGTACCAAATATAAGTAAACAAATAATACTTGTCGCACCTAAGAAGGCATATGAAGCTTTCTTTCTACCTCCTGTTACAAGAGATGCAATAATCAATAATAATGAAATAATACCTGCTAAGATAAAAGTGGCTACAAGAAGTGCAACAAGATAACCATTTGTTTTATTAGCTGCACATGCAACACATGTTACTACAAAGATTGTAACAATTGCACCTGTACCAACAGCAAGTGATACGCCACTTCCTATAATATACATTGATTTAGTTCTTCTAATTGCACCAACAAGTGCAAATATAATAGATATTATAACAAGACCATTAGCTATAGAAAGCCATGTTCCTAAGACGATTCTTATATTTTCATCGTCAGTAATACCCATTGTACCTACTATTATAGCAATAATTTGTAAAACAATAGCAATAATAGGAAATGCTATAAAAAATATAGGCAATGTTTTAATATTCTTTTTCATAAAAGTCACCATCCTTATATGGTTTATTTTTTATATTATAACATATTATAAATTTTTGGTCTATAAATCCGTTCTTTTAACAAATTATAAGTATATATGGTAACAAAAAAAGCCACACTGTGGCTTATTTTTTCTTTTTAAATGAATTTTCAGTACCATTCATGAGCCTTATATAATTCTTCCTATGTCTAATAAATATTAAGGCAGTAGCACAAGAGAATAATATACATAATGCTAATGACGTTTTACCAATAAAATATTCAATAAAATTATGAGGTTCTATACCTATAAAATGTAACATCCAACCTACACATACAACTGTAAGTGCTGCGAATGTTGAACCTAAAGATACATAACCTGTAGAAACTAGGATTAATCCAAATACGATTAGACAAGCTATTGCAGTTAAAGGAGAAGTGATTAATACAACTCCAAGTGATGTTGCAACTGCTTTTCCGCCCTTAAAGCCTAAAAAGATGGAGAATGTATGACCTATTATCGCAAATGCACCATACCATAATTCTTCAATATTAGATTCCCAAACGTGGGTTGCTGCTAATACCTTAACTAAAATTATAACAGCCATTCCCTTAAACACATCTAGGAAGAATACGAAGAATCCAATTTTCTTTCCTAATACTCTAATTGCGTTTGTAGAGCCTACATTTCCACTACCATATTGTCTAATATCTTTGTGAGCTAAAAGCTTACCGATAACTAAACCAAATGGGATAGAACCTATTAAATATGAAAGGATCATTAATCCTATTGCTATAGAGGCATTTATAGCCTCTGTATTTATATCACTTAATAAAAACATAATATCAAATTCCTTAACAAAATTATTATACAATTAAAGATAATTTATGTCAAAATTAATATAAATTATTTTAATAATTTGTATTATAATAATTAGTGGGGAGAATCATTGGAGGTTAAAATGATTTTATATTTTTCAGCAACTGGTAATACAAAATATCTTGCAGATAAATTGGCTAAAGATTTAAATGATGAATCTATTAATTTATTAAAGAGGATTAAGGAGAAAGATTATTCACCAATTAAATCAGATAAGCCTTTTATTGTTTGTAGTCCAATTTATGTATGTGAGACTCCCAAATTCTTTAATGATTATTTAAAGAATGTTCCATTAGAAGGAAACAATAAAATATATTTTATATTTTCTAGTGGAGGATATGCTGGAATTGCATCTAAAATTTGTAAGAGAATAGCAAAGAAGAAAAAGATGCAATATATGGGTAGAAAAGAATTTAGAATGCCAAGAAATTATGTAGCAAGCAATATGTATCCATTATTACCTGAAAATGAAATTTTAGATAGATTAAATGTTGCTACTAAACTTGTTCATGAAACAGCTATAAAAATTTCAAATAATGAATTTTTAAAGGATAGACATGTATGGTTATTTGAATCTATAGTAACTATTCCATTCGTTCCTATCTGGTCAAAATTAAAACACAAAACTAAAAAATTCTATACAACTGATTCATGTATAGGTTGTAAAAAATGTGCTAATCTTTGTCCGTTGAACAATATAGAAATAGTTGATGGAAAGCCTAAATGGATTACAAATTGTTCTCATTGTATGGCTTGTATATCAAACTGTCCAAAATCAGCAATTGAATATAGAAATATAACTGAAAATAAAGAAAAATATACAATTTCAAAATATATTGATAAAATTGATGAAAAATTATAATGAAACAAGTTTTCATTTATTGAAAAAAAAGACGTATTTATGTTATCATAAATAAGATGGTTATAAGGGAGGGATAAAATTGGCAGCTAATACTTATAATGATGACTCCATAACAGTCCTTGAAGGACTTGAGCACGTTAGAAAGCGTCCTGGTATGTATATCGGCTCTACAGATGAAAGAGGATTACATCACCTTGTATGGGAAATTGTAGATAACGCAATCGATGAGGCTCTTGCAGGTTATGGTAGAGAAATTAGTGTAACAATTAATGAAGATAATTCCATTACTGTTGAGGATAATGGTCGTGGTGTACCATGTGGTATGCACCAAACAGGAAAGAACACAATGGAAATCATTTATACAAAATTAAATGCTGGTGGTAAGTTTGGTGGAACAAGCTATAAGACATCAGGAGGTCTTCATGGTGTAGGTGCGTCTGTAGTTAACGCCCTATCTTCATACATGATTGTAACTTCAAATAGAGATGGCAAGATTCACCAAATTAAATTTGAGGATGGTGGAACTAAAGTTTCTAAGGTAGAAATTTTAGGTGACACAAGAAAAACTGGTACAACTGTAACATTTAAACCAGATCCACAAATTTTTACAACAACAGTATACCAATATGAAACAATCAAAACTAGATTAAGAGAATCAGCTTTCTTAATTAAAAACCTAAAAATGGTTTTAAAGGATAGAAGAAACAATAAGAAGGATGAATTCTTATACGAAAATGGTATTTCTGAATATGTAGCATTTATGACTACAGGAAAGAAACCTTTACATAATGTAGCATATTTTGATGGTACATATAAGCTTCCAGATTCTAAAGATGAAATAGAAGTTGAAGTAGCACTTCAATTTATTGAATCATATACTGAAACTATTGTTTCATTTGTTAACAATGTAAAGACAAATGATGGCGGAAGCCATGAAACAGGATTTAAAACTGCATTAACAAAGGCATTTAATGATTATGCTCATAGAATGAGGTTAATCAAAGAAAATGTCCAATTAGAGGGTACTGATATTAGAGCTGGTATGACTGCAGTAGTATCTGTAAGAATCGGTGAGAAATTACTTGAATTCGAAGGTCAAACAAAAGGTAAATTAGGTACTCCAGCTGCCAAGACTGCAGTAGATGCTGTTATTTCAGAAAAGCTAGGTTATTTTTTAGTTGAGAATAAAGATTTATCTGAAACACTCGTTAAAAAAGCATTAAAAGAAGCTGAATCTCGTGCTGCCGCAAGAAAAGCACGTGAACAAGCTCGTATGGATAAAAAGGATAAAGGCGAAAAGAATATTTCTGATAAGCTAGCTCCAACAAGTGAAAAAAATAAAGAAATTAATGAATTATACCTAGTAGAGGGTGATTCAGCCGGTGGATCTGCTAAACAAGGTAGAGACAGAAGATTCCAAGCTATATTACCTCTAAGAGGTAAAGTATTAAATACTGAGAAAGCAACTGCTGAATCAGCATTAAAAAATGAAGAAATCGCAACTATGATTTATACAATAGGTGCTGATTATGGTACTAACTTCGATTTAAAGAAATGTAATTATAAGAAAATAATTATCATGACCGATGCCGATGATGATGGTGCCCATATTCAAGTACTATTATTAACATTCTTCTTTAGATATATGAAGCCTCTTGTAGAAGATGGAAGAATTTATTTAGCATTACCACCACTATTTAAAATTACTAAACGTGGTAAAAAAGAAGAAATTGTTTATGCATGGACTAACGAAGAAAAGGATAAGATTTTAGCATCTTGTAACTGCCCAACAATTTTACAAAGATACAAAGGTCTTGGTGAAATGAACGCAGAACAATTATGGGAGACTACAATGAATCCTGAAACTAGAACATTAGTAAAAGTAAGTATTGATGATGAAGCAGAAGCTGAAAATCAAATTGAAGTACTAATGGGTAGTGATGCAAATAGAAGAAGAGATTGGTTGGAAAATCATGTCCAATTCACTCTTGAGGAAGGAGAATAATCATGGCGAAGCAAGAAACATTAAAGAAAAAGCTTGATATTTTCCTAGCAGAAAAATTTGAAGAACTAAAATTAGAGGAAGCACTAGGAGATAGATTTGGTAGATATTCTAAATATATTATCCAAGAGCGTGCTATCCCAGATATTAGAGATGGCTTAAAGCCAGTTCAAAGACGTATTTTATATGGTATGAATGCCTTAAAAGTTACAGCTAACGCACCATATAAAAAATCAGCAAGAATTGTCGGTGAGGTTATGGGTAAGTACCATCCTCATGGAGATTCATCTATTTATGAAGCATTAGTTCGTATGTCCCAAAAGTGGAAAATGGGTGTTCCACTAATTGATATGCATGGTAACAATGGTTCAATCGATGGTGATGGTCCTGCCGCAATGCGTTATACTGAAATTAGATTATCTAAAAATTCAGAATATCTTCTTGAAGATATTGAAAAACAAACAGTACCATTTGTTCCTAACTTTGATGACGAAGAGGTAGAACCAACTGTCTTACCTTCTAGATTCCCTAACTTATTAGTTAATGGTAGTATGGGTATTTCATCAGGTTATGCAACATATATTCCAACACATAATATTAACGAAGTTATTAATGCTACAATTGAAAGAATTAATAACCCTAATATGACAGTAGATGACCTACTTGAAATAATGCCAGGTCCTGACTTCCCAACTGGTGGTATAGTAATGGGAAGAGATGCAATTAGAGAAGCATTCCTTACAGGATCTGGAAGTGTTTGTGTAAGAAGTAAATATGAAATTGAGGATATGAATAAGGATGGACAAAAGAGAATTGTCATCACTGAAATCCCATATGATATTTTCAAATCACAAACAGTAAAGAAAATGGAACAGCTTAGAATGGATGGCAAGGTACCAGATGTAATCGAAGTAAGAGATGAATCAGGTAGAGATGGTTTAAGAATTGCCATCGATTTAAAGAAGGATGCAAATGTAGATGCTATTATCAATTTCTTCTTTAAGAATACTGAGCTTCAAACAAATTGTAACTATAATATGGTAGCTATTTGTAATAAGCGTCCTATGAAATTAGGTGTCCTACCTATTTTAGATGCTTATATTGAGCATCAAAAAGATGTTGTAACAAATAGAACTAATTTTGACCTAAAAAAGGCTAAAAAGAGATTACATATTGTAGAAGGTTTAATCAAAATGCTAGATGTTACTGATGAAGTTATTGCTATCATCAGACATAGTAAGAATAAACAAGACTCAATCGATAACTTAGTTAAAGAATTTGAATTCTCACCTGAACAGGCTGAGGCTATCGTTATGATGCGTTTATACTCATTATCTCATCAAGATATAATGGCTTTACAAGAAGAAAATGTTACTCTAAATAATAACATTTTAGAATATAACAAGATTTTATCTTCTGAAAAAGAATTATTAAAAGTCATTAAGCATGAGCTAAGCGAGGTAAACAAAAATCTAGTAGTTCCAAGAAGAACACAAATTGAAGATGAAGTTCAATCTATAAAGATTGATGAAACAGATTTAGTATCTAAAGAACAAACAATGGTATCAGTTTCTAAAGAAGGATACCTTAAGAGAGCTAACCTTAAAGCATTTAATGCAGCTAAATCAAATGGTCTAAAGGAAAATGATTCTATATTATTCCTGAAGGAAGTTTCTACTCTAGATACATTATTAATCTTTACTAACCTAGGTAATTTCATTTACTTACCAGTATTTAAGATTCCTGAGGCTAAATTTAAAGAGGTTGGTACATTCATTTCAACATTAGTATCAACATCAGCAAATGAAAAATTTGTTGCTGTATTCTCTATATCAAACTTCAATGAGCCTTATTCATTAGTTCTAGCAACTAAAAAAGGTATAATGAAGCAAACATTATTAAGTGGCTTCCAGCTACAAAGATACATTAAGCCTGTTAGAGCAATGAAATGTAATGACGACGAATTAGTATCTGTAGATATGATTAAAGACCCACTTGAAATAATGGTATTTACTAAAAATGCTGAAGCACTACGCTTTAGAGCGACAGATATTTCACTATATGGTACAAATGCCGGTGGTGTTAAATCTATCAATTTAAAGAATGGTGATGAGGTTGTATCAGTAATCTATTGTAATAAGAATGATGATTTCTTATTATTAACAAATAGATCAACAATTAAGAGAATGAAAGTAACTGATGTCTTATTAACTAAAAGATCAAGAGCTGGAAACCCAGTAATAAAGAAATTAAAATCTAATCCATATTTATTAATTGATGCTAAGAAGATGACTCCAAACCAATACAAAGAAAACGTAAAAGTATTCTTAATGTATAAGAATGGTAATGATTCAATTGATGCATTCAATTTAAAATATAATGTTTCAGATGCTGGAAAACAAATTACACCAGAAGATAATACATTAAAAGAATTAGTTGGAATGGTATTACCTGAACCATCTAAACCAGATGATGTAGTATCACCTGAATATTTAGTAGAGGTTAAGCATGACCTATTTACTGATGATTTCGGTATCGAAGAAGAAACTCCTATAGTTACAGCTAAAAAAGCATCATCACAAGGAATATTTGATGAGCTAGATGCTATCTTAGCTAAAGAAACAGGAAAAAAGATTGACGATTCTATAGATGAATCAGAAAATGAAGAGAAAAAAGAAATAAAGTATAAAAAAATATCTTTATTTGATGAAGAGTAGATAATTCATTCCATATTGAATACTATTTAGGGAAAGTACAAAATGTGCTTTCCCTTTTTAAAATTTTTAAAATAATACATTCCTTTTTATTTAAGTGTGTTATAATAAAATATATTTAGTAAATAATTTAAAAATTATTTTATGGGTGGAGAAAAATATGAAAATAATTCTAGTCGGCGCCGGAAAAATGGGAACAGAAATAATTAAACATGTATGTCATGAAAATCATGAGGTTATTGTTATTGATTCATCTTCAAGCGTTATTGAATCTATTATTAATGAATATGATGTAATGGGTTATTGTGGTAAAGGTGCTTCATATGAAGTATTAAAAAATGCTGGTGTTGATAAGGCAGATCTTTTTATTGCTGTTACTGAATCAGATGAAGCAAATATGCTTGCTTGCTTAATGGCTAAAAAAATAGGTGCAAAGCACACAATTGCTCGTGTTAGAGATTATGAATATACAAATCAAGTTGATTTGATGACAGATGCATTAGAAATAACAAGAACAATCAATCCAGAATTAGAATCTGCAAGAGAAATACTTCGTATAATCAACTTCCCTGAAGCAGCTAGAGTTGACTCATTTGCCCATGGTAGTGCCGATATAACAGAATTCTATATTTCAGAAGATTCACCACTTGTAGGAATGTCTTTAAAACAAATTAATTCAAAATTAGGAGTATCAATTCTTATTTGTGCTGTAAAAAGAGGAAAAGAAGTTGTTATTCCTAATGGTAATTTCGTATTAGAGGGAAAAGATAGAATTTCACTTATATCATCACAAGAACAATCAAAGGCATTTATATCTAAGCTTGGATTATCAAAAACTAAGATGAAAGATATTTTAATTATAGGTGCATCTAGAATATCTTATTATTTAGCTGAAGGCTTAGTAAAGAATAATTATAATGTTAAAATAATAGAACTAAATCCTGAAAAGGCAAATGAATTTGCTGAATCAATACCACAGGCAAATGTAATAGTTGGTGATGGTTCAGATCAAAATTTATTAAGAGATGAAGGAATGCAAAATTTTGATGCGGTAGTTTGTTTAACAGGTAATGATGAACAAAATATTATCGTATCATTATATGCTAACCAACAAAATGTAAAAAAGATTATTACTAAAGTTAATAAAGCATCATTTGCAGGTCTTTTAAGTTCAGTTCAAATGGGTTCAGTAATATTCCCACAAGAGATTGCTGCTAACCAAATTGTTTCATATGTTAGAGCCTCATCTAATGTCGGTGGTAATAATATTATTACCCTACATAAGATTGTAGAAAACCAAGTTGAAGTATCAGAGTTTATCGCATCTAGTAATTCAAAGGCTCTAAATATTCAATTAAAGGATTTAAATTTAAAAAAGGGTATATTAATTGGAGGTATAATTAGGGAACATCAAATTATCATACCATCAGGTATGACATCAATTCAGGAAAGGGATTCTGTCATTATTGTGTCTAAAGATATAATCTTAAATGACCTAGATGATATTTTGGTGTAATTTATGAATTATGCAGTCATAAGAAATTTAGTTGGAAAGATTTTGGTGCTAGTAGGATTTTTAATGCTAGTACCATTAATTACAGCTATAGTATATTTAGAAAAAATTCAAAATATAATTTCTTATTTAATTCCAATGGCCGGTCTAATAATAACAGGTTATTTCTTAGGATATTTTAAAAAAGCAAAAGATACCAGAATGGGAGCACGAGAAGGCTTCGTTATAGTTAGTATCTCATGGGTATTAATGTCACTTTTTGGGTGTCTTCCATTTTTGATTTCTGGTTATGTAAAAGATTTCTTTACAGCATTCTTTGAAATATCTTCAGGATTTACAACCACAGGTGCTTCAGCCCTAACTTCAGAGGAATTAGAAATAATGCTAAATGAAGGTGCACATTCGCTTTTAATGTGGAGATCATTTTCACATTGGATTGGTGGTATGGGTATATTAGTATTTATACTAGCTATTATATTTGAATCTAATGATGGTTCAGCTTTGCATATCTTAAAAGCCGAATCTCCAGGTCCACAGGTTGGTAAAATAGTTTCAAAAATGAAATTATCATCAAGAATATTGTATCTAATATACATAGGCATGACAGTACTTCAAATAATCGCATTATTAATTTGCCATATATTTGATAAAAATATGACAATCTTTGATATATTTATTATGACATTTGGTACCGCAGGTACTGGTGGATTTGCAACTACATCAGCAAGCTGTGCACTATATGCACCATGCTCACAATATGTAATTGCTATATTCATGTTATTATTTGGTATTAATTTTAGCGTTTATTATTGGCTATTAATCAGAAACTTTAAAGATATAATAAAAAATGAAGAATTAAGATTATATCTTATTATGGTTATTGCAGCTGTCGCAATAATAACAATTCAAGTTGTTAATAGATATGCATCTATTGAAGAGGCCTTTAGACATTCTCTATTCACAGTTGCATCACTAGTATCTACAACAGGTTATGCAACAACAGATTATTGGAGTGGAGCTCAAGGTAGTTGGCCAGTATTATCTCTTTGTATATTATTATTCTTAATGCTTTGTGGTGCATGTGCAGGATCAACTGCGGGTGGTATGAAGCAATCAAGAGTTTTAATTATAACTAAATACTCTAAATCAAAGATTAAATCTATGATATCACCAAGAAGAGTTGAGGTTATAAGATTAGATGGTAAACCACTAGATAAAAAGGTTGTTGATTCAACTGTATCATTCTTTGTTTTATATATAATTGTAATTATTGCATCAACATTGTTAATATCAATTTGGAATCCAGCAATGTCAGCCGAGGATGCAACTCCTTTAACAATGATAACTGCATCATTATCTTGTATATCTAATATTGGTCCGGGTCTTGGAGCTGTAGGACCTGCAGGAGGATTTTCTAATTTCTCATGGTTTTCTAAATTAGTTTTAACAATTGTAATGATTGCCGGAAGATTAGAGTTATATCCAATATTAATTTTATTTTCAAGAAACACATACAAAAAGAGCACTTAATGTGCTTTTTTTATATTATTTTTAATTATTTTTCAAAAACAAACAGAAAAATATTGCCTATATATGAATTTAAAGTGGAAAATTGCCCGTTTTTTGAACTTTTAGTATTTTTTTAATATTCATACATCATTAAATCTAAAAATTAATCATAGGCGTTATTATAATGATATCTAAATATCTATGGCACACTTGAAATTTTAGGCATATTTCTATATAATATAAATATCGAATTATTAGAGGGGAAACTATGAGAAAATTTCAAAGAGTTGAAGGCCCTGAGTTAGAAAATCAAACAGTTGAAACCGAAGAGGTTGAGGAAGTTGAAGAAAAACTTGACGTCAACGGATTGGATATTGTTTTAGATAGAGTAACACATGGACTTATCGGAACCTTAAAAATTGAAGATGACATGAATAAGCCACTTTTGAGGGTTGGAGATTTTGCTCATATTAGAACTCCTCAAAGATTAGAGAAAAAAGATTTAGTTTTATATAAATCTCATGATGAATATTTCATTAGACGAATTATAAAATTTAAAGATATGAATATCTATGTGGCTGGAGATCATGAAAAGGAATATCACATCATCCACAAGGAAGATATTATTGGTAAGGTAATAGGAAGACAAAGAAAGAAAAGATTCTTAAGCTTCTCATTAAATCCTACCAAGAAGGTATATGTATTTAGGAAGGTAAATCTAGCATACTTTAGATTAAAAGACAGAGTACTAGATTACGAAGATGATATTAACAACCAAGCATTAGAAAATGCTATGCAAAATATTACTGAACAACAACAAGAGGCTCAGCAATATAAATATGACTTCGACCTTGATTCTGAATTATCATCATTCCTAGACCCAGATGAGCTTGTAAGACAATTAGAAAATGCTGATACTATGGCTCCTCAAGAGGAAGAAATCCAATATGTTGATGAATTCGGTAATCCTATTGATCCAAATGAGATTACAGCTGATGATGAAGTTCTAGATTACGAAGAACCTCAGGAGGAAGAAGAACCTCAAGAGGAATTACTTGATGATGATGCTTCTATCGAAGCCTTCGATGATGAAAAGAAGGAAGAAGAAAAAGAACCTGAAGCAACATACGAAGGATAATAAATTAGAGTTTATAGACTTGAAGTTTATAAGCTCTTTTTTATTTATAAATATTTCAAAGAATTTCCTTTATATATTATTAATATATCAAAAAGTACCATATATATAGGTTATAAAAAAACATTTCGAGTGCTCATCTAGTTTTTGTTACTAGTGTTAATATTTTTTCATACTAGTTTGTATTTTTTCAGAAAAATAGATAAAAAATAAAGCAGGAAAAAAATAAGTAAAAAATTAACATATAAATATACAAAGTATATTTAATTTTAATGAAAACACAATAAAAATAAATCATAGAATTTCAATTTTACCCAAAATAAAATGTAATTTTTTGGAATATTGATCACTCAACACGAGGCACTACACAAGGGGCTGAAAAAATATTTTGAAAGCTATCTAGTTTTTTATACTATATATCATATTAACAATACAAATGTTATCTTGTTATTAATACTTTATTATCTATTTTTAATATTTTTAAGTAGTTATTTTGTAATTTGAATAGTTAATGAAAAAATGGTATAATTGATGCATAGATAGATCATTTATTTCCAATTTAATAGCCTATAGAGAGGATATAAAAAGGGTAAAAAAATAAATTTCAAAACCTATCTAGTTTTAAAAACTAAATATTCTTATGTATGTATGATAGAAAGAAGTATTGTATACTACATAACTAAAAAACGGAGGAAAAATTATGCTTGTAAAAGTCAATGGAAAAAGCGTAAAAATGGCTCAACCACAACGAATTTTAGACATTATCGATAATAAAGATAAACGATATATTGCAGCTAAAATTAACAATCAAATTCATGATTTATCATATATTCCAGACGATAAATCAGAGATAGAATTGCTTGATTTAAACGATGTTAGAGGCGTAAAAATATATGTCGCAACATTAAGATTTATTATCTCAATGGCATGTAAAAGATTATGGCCTAACGCTAGATGCTTATTCAATTATAGTATCTCAAGATCTATTTTCTGTTCTTTATCTCATCTAGGTCATTCATTTACAGCTGAAAATCTAAAAATGTTAGAGGACGAAATAAACAAAATCATAAAAAAAGATTACCAAATTAATGATAAGATAATTCCTTTTGAGGAATGCAAGAGAATATATAAGATGCAGGGCTTTAAGGATAAGCTTGAAATACTAAAGTATAGTAAAACTGCCTATGTTCCAATTACTGAGTGTAATGGATATTATGATTACTTATATGATTACTCATTGCCATCAACTGGATACATAACTAAGTTTAAACTTAAATTCTATTCTCCAGGCTTTTTAATCTTCTATCCACGTGCTGAATGCAAGGGTGATATACCTGATTTTGAAGAAGAAAAAGTATTTAGAGATGTATTAAGAGAAGCTAATTATTGGTCAAATATTATCAAGACTGGAACAATCAATCAAATAAACGATAAAGTAAGAGAAGGAAACGCTCTAGAATTAATTAACATTTGCGAAACAAGACATAACGATCAGATCGCGAAACTAGGCGATAAAATAGCCAAAGAAGTAGAAAGATTAAGATTAATCTGTGTCGCAGGTCCATCATCTAGTGGAAAGACTACTTTCACAAATAGATTAAGAATTGAATTATACGCTAGAGGAATAGTCCCATTGATGATATCAATGGATAATTTCTATTTTGATGATCAATCCAAATATCCTAAGGATGAAAAAGGAAATTATGATTATGAGCATATAGATGCCCTAGATCTAGAATTATTCGATAGTGTAATCTTTAGATTAATTCAAGGAGAAGCAGTAGAGCTTCCTGAGTTTAATTTCAAAACAAAGAAAAGAACATTTACTAAACCAATCAAGATTGATTCTAGACAGCCAATTCTAATTGAAGGTATTCATGGATTAGATACTGCGATATGTCCATCTATCCCTGATGAGAATAAATATAAAATATTTATAGCTCCATTAGGACAATATAGAATAGATGATCATACTCCAATTTCATTATCTGATATGAGACTAATCAGAAGAATGGTTAGAGATAGAGAATTTAGAAATACTCCTTGTGAAACTACACTTGCCACATGGCAATCAGTTAGAGCAGGTGAATTTAGATGGATTTATAAGTATCAAAATTATGCTGATACAGTATTCAATTCAGAGCTTGCTTATGAGCCTTTGGTACTAGCAAAATATGCTATTCCAGCGCTTAAAGAAATCAAGGAAGATTCACAGTATTATATAACCGCAAAAAGACTATTATTATTGCTAGGATGTTATGAATCAATTTCAGATAAATGGGTTCCATGTAATTCAATACTAAGAGAATTCATCGGAGATTCAATATTTTATACCGAGGATAAACGTTAAATACAGGCCGAAATTGCCTGTATTTTTCATTTTCTGGATATATATCCATAAATAGGCCGTTATGAAGTGTAAAACAAAATAATGGAATATTTAGGAGATTTTTTGAAAAACATAGTCAAAATGTTTGAAATGACTATGTTTTTTTGTTATAATTTTAGTTGAATTTTGGGGTGATTTTTAGATGGAATGTATGAAGACTGTAGACAATACATTATTTACAAACGAACTTGTAAGTAACCTAACAACTCTATACACATACAAAGGTAAGGATTTCTATTATGAAGAAGTTCTTAAAAATTTCATGAAAGGCATCATAGCTGATACAGTAGAAAGAGATGTTATTTTTGCATCAAGAATGCTTAAATTAAATGTCACAGATGCAAGATTGAAATTGATTATTAGAAAAGATTCCACCCCTAAAACAAAGGACGAAAAAATCGTTTTAAACCTTAAAAATGTCTTCAAGCTTATCCAAGAAATGGGTACTGATTTAACCCTAGATTCAAATGAATTTTTACAGCTTGGAATTAGAGTATTTGATGATAAAAAATTCGGTTACACAACATACACTGTAATCGAAAAAGAAGGCTTCCTAGCAGATGAAAAAAAGGTGTCTAGAAGAGATGAATTTAGTAGTTTAATTAGCCTAATGGTAAAGGCATTTAGACGCAATATTGAGTCAACTCAGGTCATTACAAAGTTCTTTACAGACCTCTTAAATCAAGGATTTTTTACAATGAATAACAAGTTTATGTCGATATTAATTTGTTATTGTTTGCTGGTAAGTCAACGTTTTAACGTTTTCAAATACATAAGTTTCTTTGAGTTATATACAAACAAAATGGAAGATTTTGATATAGCAATAGCAAAGGCAAATTATGGCTATAAAGAGGGCTATTCTGATACATCTTTGTTAAATAATGAGCTTATAAATTTGATGATTGAAGGCTATAGAAAGGTCGAATCTATGACTCAAGATTCAAGATTTAACAAGGATATTAAGATCAGTAAAGTTGATGCTGCAGCCTCTGCAATACTATCTTTAGGACAAAATTTTACCAAAGAAGATATCAAAAATTTATGTCCTTACATGTCGGATTCAACTATCAATAGAGCTCTAAATGACTTAAAAGATAGTGGAAAAATAATCTCAAATGGAACAGGAAGATCAGCCACTTGGACTAAGTTGGTTGCTAATACAGACCTTTCTAGAAGAGACAAACAAATCAATATTTTTGACATGATAGACGAATAAGACAACCGAAGAAGTTGTCTTTTTTTTGTTCAAAAATCGCGAACAAAATAAGAATACATTCAAAATACCAGAAAATATGAAAAAAATTAAGCGTTTTCAATTTATACATAAATAATGTCATTTTATTATAAAAATGTGAAATCCTAAAAGAATTGTTTCAAAATATGAAAAATTGTCCAAAATTATGAAAATCTATGAAAACGCTTAACTTTTCACAAACCAAATACAAAAATACACAAAAGATGTGTTTTCTTATATTAATGACATTATTTATGTAACAATAGTATTAATGACATAAATAGTGTCATTTTTATTTTATATAAGAGAAATATCTATATTATATATAAAAGAATATGATTAATATATGTTTGAAAAATGGGTAAAAAATAGCTAAAAAAGATCGATTTTTTTAAAATATAAAAATTATCAGGCCAAAAAAGCCTTTTTTGTACTTATTCGAATTCAAAATAGGCATCCAGAAGAGTAGAAGTAGAAGAAGAACCAGTCTAGATTCCGTCGCCGCTTTAAATCGACTGACATGACTCATAAAGTCTCGTTTCAAATCCGGAAGAACAAATACGTCGAAGTGGAGAATTATCCAAAACCAATTTTCTCGATTTTTCAAAAAAATTAGCCTCCACTGCTAAACATATTCAAATGGTATTCACTGAGCGTGATTAAATGCCAAAAACGGCCTAAAATGGCCCAATTTAGATAGTCAAATCACTTTTTTCGGGTAAAAGAAGGTGTTTATTGGCACTTTTCGATTTCTTAATAAGTTATCATAATATATATTATGTTAACCATTAATATATGGCGTAATCATGCGGTTTTTTAATCATTTGTGAATAAGTGGATTATACCACATCTCCTTATATCGCTTAAAAACGGGTCGAAAATACCTATTTTTATATATTTTAAGCATTGAGAACTCGATTGGTGAATAATTGTCCATCTGAACACGTTTTGTAGTGCTGATTCACACGTTCAAAACACCCCATAATCACCAAAATGGACATGTTCAATTCCAAAAATCGGCTTTAAACATATTCAAATCGAAAAAAAGAGTGCGTTTTGATAGCGCGGTTTCGATTTTGAGCTCGAAAATGACCACCTACTTTTGACAGATCGGGATAGATGTTTCATCATCATTCTCTATTTTCATTGTTTTCAATTATTACATATATAATGTATCTAATAATAATATTATTTATTATATTAATTAACATTTATTCATATCTATATGCTATCATCTAGTAACTAAAACTAGATACTAATTGAAATTTTTTCCATTTTTTACCTCTTCTTTTTTTAGCTTTTTTTACAGCAAACAATCTATATGATTGTCTGAATTTACTCTTTTCTATTTCTAATTTTTATACTTTTATCTAGTTTTCAATACTAGATGCGTTCCGAATTTTTTCTTTCTCCATGCTCGTATTCATAGCCCTCTCTATACTTCTTGCTTATGTCAAATTGTTTTTATTTTGCTTACACTAACAAGTTGCTACACTATGGAAAAATTCTCTTACAAAAAATTAGTCTAAAGAAAATTCGCGACTCTCATTTTGGAGCTCTTCAATTTTTGTGACTATGATAATTTTTCTTTGATTGTTTTTTCTCAAATGACATTTTTTATTTTTCAAAAGTCTTCTATTTTTTGTTTTTCATTTTCGAGTTTTCCAAACTGTATGTTCACAATGATTTAGGTTCTAAGAAATTTATCTCTTCTTTTTTTGATTCGTTTGATGTCTTATGCTCTCTATAGAGAACAGGTACTAAAAAGACAAAAAAATACCCGCAAAACGAGACGGGCATCTGCCTTCATTTTATGTCTTGATTTTTCACAACAAAATGTTGGTTTTATATTTTTGCGTTTTTTATCATTTATCTAGTCTAATGGTGTTTACTTCAAGATATTAAATATTCTTGCTTCTTTATTTCGTTATTGGTTTATCTAGTTTTATACACTAGATGCGATTTAAAATTTTTTTTCTCTCCCTCTCGTGCATTTATGCGCATAATAAAAAGCCCGCCGCTTAGTAGCAACAGGCTAGCTGATTTTTAGTATGATTCTTCTAGAATCTTAAGCGCTAAATCACGATCTACAGTGACGATATCTGGTAGGACTCTCTTGCCCTAAACATCGCGTTCCACGCAATGTCAGGAAGACTATTTTTATCTACTCCAAGTTCTCTTAAAGTGACAGGCATTCCTAGACTCTTGAAATAAGCTTTAAGCCTTGAAATTCCCTCTATAATCGCTTTTTCCTCATCTGGTGTATAATCTACGCCTAAAACCTCATATGCAAGCCTTAAGAACCTTTTTGGTGATGCTTTGTATGAATTCATAGCCCATTGAGGCCACAATGCTGCAAGACCTGCACCATGAGATACACTGTCATACATACCGCTTACTTCATGCTCAATTTGGTGTACGGCCATAAAATACACTTTACCGCAACCAGTTAATCCGTTATGCGATAAGCTGTTGGCCCACATTAGAGTCGCTCTAGCATCGTAATTTGTAGGATCTGCCATAACAACCTTACCAGCGTCATAAACCGCCTTTAAAAGCCCAAGAGCTAGGTTGTCTGTTAATTCTTCATTCTCGTCTCCATTAGAAAAATATCTTTCTAATGTATGCATCATTATGTCGACTACACCACAGGCAGTTTGCCATGGGTTGACTGTGTATGTTAATTCTGGATTTAAAATTGAAAACAATGGTCTATTAAAGTCACTACTGAAGCCTCTCTTTTCAAGTGTTTCGTCATTTGTAATAACACAAGAATTTGACATATCGCTTCCTGCTGCAGAAATTGTTAAAATCGAACCAACGGGTAATCTATCCTTTACAATCTCTTCGCCAATTGAAAATTTCCATGGACTAAAGTCCACCTTCGCTCCAGCTGAAATTGATTTCGAAGAATCTAAGACAGATCCACCACCTATTGCCAAAATCATTTCAACTTTTTCTTTCTTGGCTAATTCAACTCCCTTTAATACTAAGCTTAGCTTAGGATTGGGCTCAACTCCGCCAAGTTCAACAAATTCAATTTCTTCATCCTTCAAGCATTTTACAACCTTGTCATATAAGCCGCTCTTCTTTATTGATGACTTTCCGTAATGAAGCATGATTTTTTTAAAGCCATACTCCTTTATGATTTTTCCTACCTTCAGTTCCTCTCCCTTACCAAAGTAAACTTTGGTTGGAGTGTAATACATAAAATTTTTCATTTAATTTCCTCCAAAAATGATTTACCAATTTTAGGTGCTTCTACATTGAAATTTTCAGCCACTGTAGCGCCTATATCTGCAAAGCTTTTTCTAACCCCCAGTGAACCACCTTTGGTGGTTTTAGAATGCACTATTAGAGGGACATATTCCCTAGTGTGATCTGTGCCTGTCCAGGTTGGGTCATTTCCGTGGTCGGCAGTAATGATTATTAGGTCATCAGTTTTAATATATTGTAACATCTCGTTTAGTAAACTATCAAAGTATTCGAAAGCTACTTTATAGCCTCTACTATCTCTTCTATGTCCATATAATGAATCAAAGTCTACGAGATTTACAAAGCATAATCCATTAAAATCTTCCTTACACAAATTGATAGTTATATTCATACCATCTTCATTTGATTTTGATTTATATGCTTTTGTTATTCCACATCCATTAAATATATCATTTATCTTTCCAACAGATATAACATCATACCCATTATCCTTTAAATGATCCATAACAGTCTTTGATGGTGGGTTTAAGGCATAATCATGTCTGTTAGGAGTCCTTACAAAATCTTTTGGTGTCTCACCAACAAAAGGTCTTGCGATAATTCGTCCTACCTTCCATTTGGGATCTAGACATACCTCTCTTGCAATCTTAGAACATCTATATAACTCATCAAGCCCAAAATATTTTTCATGAGCTGCAATCTGTAATACTGAATCAGATGATGTATAAACAATTGGTGTTTTATTCTTAATATGCTCCATTCCAAGTTCTTTTATAATCTCAGTACCTGAGGCAGCATAATTACCAATTATCTTATGTCCCCATCTCTTTTCTAATTCATCGATAAGCTCCTTAGGAAAGCCTGTATCAGTAAATGTAATAAATGGCTCAATAGTTTTAATACCCATTATTTCTAAATGTCCTGTAAGTGTATCCTTACCATTAGACAGTTCATCCATCTTACCATAGTATCCTATTTTAGAATCTATTTTCTTAACTCCCTTAATATCTGTTAAATTACCATAACCAAGTGATTCTAATGTAGGTAATGTAATTCCATTTTCATGTTCAGATATATGTTTTATTGTATTTGCTCCATCATCACCATATAAATAGCTAAGTGGAGTTGATCCACATCCAACTGAATCACAAACTATAACAAATATTCTTTTAAATCTCATTAATCCTTTTTATTTGATAGAGGATGACTATGATCATATATATCTCTTAGCTTAGCTTTATCAATATGAGTATAAATTTGAGTTGTAGAGATATCTTCATGACCTAACAATTCTTGTACAACCCTCAAATCTGTACCTCCTTCCAATAAATGTGTTGCGAAACTATGTCTTATTGTATGATGTGATATTTCCTTTTCAATACCACATTCTAATGCAAGCTTTTTAATATATTTAAAAAAGCCCTGTCTAGACATCTTTTCACCCTTATAATTAAAGAACAATAAATTAGATGGCTTACTCGCAATCTTTAATCTTGCTCTTTCAATATATTTTCTTAACGCAATGACAGCCATCTCACCAAGTGGAACCTGTCTTTCTTTATTGCCTTTTCCAATAACCATAATATATTTTTCATTTAAATGAAGATCTCTCAATTCAATATCTAAAAGTTCTGATATTCTCATACCTGTAGCGTATAATGTCTCCATCATTGCCCTATTTCTAATATCTAATGGCTCATTTCCATCAATTGATGAAATCATCTTATTGATTTCTTCAATAGTTAATACTGTGGGTAATGATTTATCAGTTTTAGGATTTTCTATATGAATAGATACATTTTCTTTAACATATCCTTCCTTGAATAAATATTTATGAAAATCTTTAATACATGTAATCTTTCTAGCAATTGTCTTTTTAGATAATTCCTTTCTCTTAAGAGAAGCAATATATTTTACAATATCTTCTCTAGTTATTTCAGATACATCATTTATCTTTTCATATTGATTTAAGAAATCCTGATACTGATATAGGTCAGTAACATAAGCACTAATAGTATTCGAGCTTAATCTCAAGTCATCTTCTAAATGATATTTAAATTCTGATATTTCATAAAAAACAATTTCTTTTTCTTTCTTATCCTTCATTTAATAACTCCTCAAATACTAAATTAGAAATAAATAATTTATCAGGATTTATCTTAAGATAA
>JAFRXJ010000005.1 GCA_017441525.1 Acholeplasmatales bacterium
TGGCATTTATTCTGAAGAAGATAAAAATACATATTTAAGTGTAGATAAATGGTTTAAAGAGAATTTACCAGAGCCACCTTTTTATGGAGATAACAATGATAATCCTTTAGGTGCGACTACTTGGTTTAAAACAAATAATTCTAGTATAATGCTTGAACATATTAAACCATTATTAGATTTATTAGATAAATATAATGTTCCATATGAAATAGCTTATTCAGATAATCCAGGTAAGATTATATATGAAGATGATTATCAAGTTGGTGTTATAGATTTTGATAAGTAGTTTTACGAGCTTTCTCTGTCATCTCTAAACATCGAGCTATGGCGTTAAACAATTATTGTGTGAAGTGACACAATCACTCGCAAGAAAATGACATAAAACATAAGTATGAATGACCTTGTCAATTTTGGCAGGGTCTTTTATTTTTGTCCTGATCCAACCAGCCCACTTCACCAGCCACTTATATATAAGTTATATATAAATCCCAGCCATGAACGAGACTGTTGTACGGATGACAAAAACTACTGATAACTAATTGCAATATATCAAAATTATGATATAATAATGATAGGAGATGATGATTATGCAAAATATTAGACCATCAGCAGAATTAAGAAATAAGTACAATGAAATATCAACCTTATGTAAGGAAACTAGAGAACCAGTTTATATAACAGTAAATGGTCATGGAGACACTGTAATACTAAGTTTAGAACAATTTAATCAAATGCAAGCAGAATTAGAATTATTAAAAATGCTAGCTGAATCTGAAGAAGATATTAGAAATAGAAGAGTTGCTCCAATTGAAAATACATTTGATGATATTAGAAAGAAGCTTGAATTATAATGAGTTATAAAATTATTAGAACTGACAAATTCAATGATCAATTAACGGATATCATTATGTATATAAGAGATGCGTTTTCAAAAAAAGAAGCATTAGACTATCTTAATTATCTTGAAACTGTAATAAATAATTTAAAAGACTTTCCAAATATTGGCGTTGTACCTAGATACCAATCCATTGCTAAACAAGGATATAGAGCGATTATTTGTAAGCAAAATATCTTGTTTTACAAGATAAATGAAGAAACTAAAGAAATAGTTTTAAATATCATTGTATCTTCAAAAAGAAATTATATAAACTTAATTTAAGGTCCATTTATGAAATTATTATTTGAAATAGTTTTTAAAGATTATAACCCTAATTGGAATATTGTTGCTAGACCATCAGCAAGAGCTATTATCATCAAGAATAATAAAGTATATATGATTCATAGCTCAAAATATGATTATTATGAATTTCCTGGTGGCGGAATTGAAAAAGGCGAATCAATGATAGATTGCCTTATTAGAGAAACAAAGGAAGAAGCAGGATTAGTTATTAAACAAGAATCAATAAAAGAATTTGGATATGTTCATAGAATTCATAAAGATAAATATGATAATGAATTAACATTTGTACAAAATAATAATTATTATCTATGTGATGTGGAAGATAATATGATTAATCAATCATTATCGGAAAAAGAAAAAGATGAAGGATTCATTTTAGAATTAGTTGATATTAATACAGTTATTAATGTTAATCGAAATCATATTCATGGACCTGAAAATCCATTAATCATTGATAGAGATACAAGAGTGTTAGAGATGGCAGTAGATTATCTTAAAAATAGATAATACTTGCTTGGCCTTCCGACTGGCTTTCTCTGTCATCTCTAAACATCGAGTTATGGCGTTAGACAATATTTGTTTTATGACATAAGAGACCTTATATAAGGTCTTTTTTTATTCTAATCCATATTAACCAATTATCCATTTAAATCCATCCTATGTCAGCATTTTATAATAAAAATATCCAGTATAAAGCTTACATATAAATCAATAAAGACCTTCTAAAAAAAGGTCTTTTTTTGTATGGTTTGAAGTCTAAAACTATTATAATTTAATTTTGAAATTTGACAAATCATATTCGGAGGGGTACAATATAATTAATAGATTCTATTTCAAAATTAATAATTTTATATTGCAAATGAGAAAGGAGACTAATTCTATGAAGAAAAAAATTGGATTAGTTGGTTTATTAGCAGTAGTTGGTGTTTCAACATTTGCATTAACTGGTTGTGGTGGTGCAAGTAAGAAACAAGTTAATCAAAACCAAACTGACATTGCTAATGCCAAAAAAAGTATTGATAGCTTAAAGGAGTCTTTAGAAGAATCAAAAAGTTCTTTAGAAGAATCAGTTGCTAGATTAAATACTTATTTAAATATTGAAAAGATTGCTGCTAATGGTGATGCGATTTCATCTTTAGAAGCTAAAATTAAAGAATTAAAGGATGCAGCTGAAGAAGCAGATGCTTCAACTAAAACAGATTTAGAATCTGCTATAGCAAGAATTAAAACAATTGAGGATTCATTAATAACTGATTATGTTTCAGTCGCTGATTATGAAACTGCAATTGCTAATTTGAATGCTATAGACGTAAAAGTTGATGGTGACATTGCCTCATTAAAGAGTCAAGTTCAAGCGCTTGAAACAGCTAAGGCTACAGTAGAAAAGGTAAATGAATTAAGTCAATCATTACTTGCTAAGGAAAAAGCTTTGCAGGACAAGATTGATATAATTAATGCTGAAATAGGAACTATTGCTTTAGATGATAATGATAAAATCATTTCTATTCAAGATCAAATTAATGATATTAATGAAAAAATTGGTTCTGTATATAGGAATCAAAATAATGAAATCGTATCATTACAAGAACAAATTGATGAATTAAAGGCTCAAATTTATTCTAATGAATTAAAGGAAATAAAGGGTAATTTAGTTTATAAGTTATCTGATTCATACGCTACATTCCAAGATGAAATGGCTGAGCTTAAAATTATATTAATAGACAAATATAATAGAAACGATATTGAAAGTATTTTCTTACAAATTCAAAAGAAATACAATCATGAAATGACAGGAAGCTTATATAAAGGTATTACTTTAATTACTTTAGCTAATAGTAAAGAAGAGGCTGAAGAAATTGAGGCTCATTATGAAATATTAATTAATAATTATATTAATCCAGCTAAGTTTGATTTAATGAAAGAATTATGCTTAGAAGTTATTAAAGCTATTAATAATAGAATTGATATAGATTCTGGATATCCTAATCAAACAATTAGAGAAAAACAAACGGCTGAGGTAAATGCTGTTGAATGGTTTGATGATGATACTTTAGAAGAGTTTATAATTACAGAAGAAGATGATGAAGAAACTCAAAAAGAGAAGTCAATACAATATAAGGCAGCAACTCAAGAAAAAATTGATTTAATGGTTGCAGCAACAAATAAAGCTTTAACTATTAATGAATTCTTAGCATATTTTAATGATACAAGATCAACTATTAATACTAAATTAGCAGCTGAAGAATATTCTGATGCTAAGGCTGAATTCTTAAAGATATTAGATGATGAAATTTATGATTTAGATGAATATTATAATTGTAATAATATAAAAATTGAAATTACTGAAATTGATCCACAAACTGGAGAAAATGTTACGATAGAAATTAACGACTTAGCTTATCAGTTTTTTATTGATAAAGAAGCACTTGATTTAGTAGCTGAAGAAGTTGATGATTATTTAGCATTAGATAAATATATAAAGACTGAATTAAATAAGGTTAATACAGGTAATACAAAATTAGTTTATATCGATTCTAAGATTTCTGATGAAGAATTAGAAACTACTGAATTAGATGATTTCAATGCTATCGTAAGAGAAGTATTAGTTGTTGATAATTATGCTAAATTGAATAATACAATTGAAAAATCTGATATTCAATTAGAGGACGATAAGGAAATTGTAGACTTATATATTGAAAAAGCTAAGGCATATGATGAATTAATTAAATATTGTAATGATAGTATTACAAAAGTCACTAATTTATTAAAAGATTCTGTTGAAGAAACTAATGAAAAGTTAACTGTTAATGCCTTAATCGCTGATATTCATAAATATGAAAATTATATTACGGCTGATTTAGTAATAGCTATTCCAGAAGATAATACTGAAACTACAGAAGGTGACAATGTTGATACGCCAGAAGAAACTACTCCTACAGCAAAAACTGTTGCAGAACAATTGGCAGAAGATAAAGCTGTTGCTGATTTATTAGTACAACGTGCAACTACTTTCAAAAATATTTATGAATTTATCTATGGTAATGCACAGGCTACTGGCTTAAATGCTTATATTGACACAAAGACTACTGCAGTTAATGAAGAAGATACTAATTTATTTACAGTTGAACTTAAAAATAGCTTTAAGGCAGAATATGCTGATTTAGCTGTAGCTGAGAAATATGATGCTGTAATTAAGAATTACACAACTATTAAGGAATTTACAGATTATGAAGCATCTATTATTGGTGAAGAAGGCGTATTAGATTTAATTAAGAAGAATGTTGATACATTTGTTAATATTCTAATTATTGATGATAAAGCTAAGACAACAATTAATGCTTTAGTAGATTTAAGTGCTGAATATAAGACTGCATTTATTGATAATTTCAAAGCATTTGCTACATATGATACTAATAAGGAAAATACTAAAGCATTTGCTAAGAAGGAAGCATTTGATACATACTATACTGATATTGTAAAGAGTAAGATTGATAGTATTGTTAAGGTTGCTCAATATGAAAATAGCTTAATTAATAAGAAGAATAGCGTTGAGTCAGAAATTAATAAAGCATATGCTGATGAAAAGATTACTCAAGAGGTTAATGATTACTTACTTGCAATTACAGCTGATATTTATACAACAAATACAACAGTAACTGAAAACAAAGAAGGAAAACTAGTAACTGCTCAAACTATTGCAGAAGATGCATATCAAGCTGTAGAAGCTAAATTACAGGCTGTAGAAGATGCTATTACAACATTCTATAACATTGATCAGGCTGCTAAGGCTTTAGCAACTAGACTTGATAGTTATAAGACAAACCAAAAGAGAATATTCTTAAATACAAATTATAAGTATAGAGATGATGAACTTTATGCACCAGATAATGTTGGTAAATATAATGGATTTAACCAAGCTGCATTAGAAGCATGGAATGATTATGATGATGATTTTGATACAAAGATTGATGAAATCACATATGAATATGTTGTTCCTACTGAAGAGGCAGATATCAATTATGCTAAGTTCACAGAATTTATGGCAAGCTTGTTATCAACAGAAGATATTGGTGCTAGATATACTGATATTGAAACTTGGTATTCATTAAATACAGAAGAAAATCCAAACGCTGGTATGCAATATAGTATTACTGCTAAATTCGAAGAATTAGATGCATTAAAGGTTACCGATTGTAGAACTTACTTTATTGGAAAACTTGAAGCACATAAGAATGAATTAAAAGAATTAGTTACATCTGCAGAATATAAGGGCAATCTTGAAAACTTATATGAAGTTTATAAAGGTTCAATAAATGGTGATTATGGTAAAACTACAACTATGATTATTAGTAAGTATGAAGATGGTATTAGCGAATTAGATACTACATATGCAGAGGCAATAGCAGCATATAAAACAACTGCTTTAGCCAACTTAGATACGATGTATAATACTTATTGTACTGAAAATCCATATAATGAAGAAGACTTCGAGCCAATTTACACTAAATATAAGAATATTTTATCTGCTGATGAATATACTTATATGGAAGGTGAAACTGAAGTTACAGAACCTTGGTCAGAAGCAAGTATTAATACTATATTAGCTAATGCTAAAGATGAGTTTGAAGCAGCTATAGAAATTTAAAAGGATGATGTTTTATTAAAAATATTACAATTTTTAGATAAGTATATATTTATAAAAATACAATTATGAATAAATTATCTTGTGTAATAAATCTAATCCAATTTTATGGAAAAGTGACAGTATGAAAGCTGTCGCTTTTTCGTTTTATTAAAATGAATTTGTATTTTTAGGTAATCTAATATCCCATGAATTAATTATTTCTTAATTATTTTATAAATAGAATATATCTATTAGAAGGCGGAAATCCTTTATTACATAAAAAAGAAGTTAATTACGAATCTTCACAATTAGCTTCAATTTAAATATTAAGTTCGCGATTCCCCTAGGGGAATATATATGTACAACAACTAAATATTACACCTTTTTTTCAAAGTGTCCTTGACTTAGGGTACATATTATTATAGTAAGGCTTTTTCATTATTATTTATTATTTCTTTCAATTTTTTCTTTTTATCATACATTAAGAAATCAGCACGTTCTATAATATGTCTTAATGTCTTATCTAATTTAGGATCATAATCTGTTAATCCAGATGCTATAACAATTTTTTTATTTCTAGCATTATCTTCAATCATATTATTGAATTTATTTACTAAATCAACTCTATTAATATAATCATCTTTTTCTAGTATTACAATAAATTCATCTCCACCAATTCTAAAGATAGAACTATTTTTAAACACATCTTTAATTAATTCATATGCGCTTTTTATATATTCATCTCCAGCTTGATGTCCATATGTATCATTAATTTCTTTTAAATTATTAATATCAAATGCGACTATAGCGAAATCTTTTAATTCTTCTTTATAAATTGATTTATCAATACTTTCAATTGCTTCTAGGTATGCAAGCTTACTTTTAGCACCTGTTAGGGCATCAGTATAGGCAACCTCCCATGCTGTTTTAAGTTCTTGCGACTGTTGTTGTTCTTTTTTATATTCCTCTTCCAAATTTATACGATATTCTTCTTTTTCATTTTCAATGATAAATGTTCTTAAAAGTGCAGTTCCTAACATGCATCCCATTGAATATAATGGAAGAAGTGGGAAGAATAATTGAATAGATATTGATATAAGCATAATTACTCCAAAGAATCCAATTGTAAAATATCTTTTACCAATTAATCCTTTAGTTCTAAGTGCCATATAAATGCGTAAAAAGATACTAACGCATTCATTATAATTTGAACACCTAATATTACGTATCTTGAGATAGCAGTAGTATATTTATATTCATCATCTATATAAAATACTATAGGAGTAAAAATATTTATTATCATTAAAATAGTTACTGAAATAAAGAATGCTAAACCTGCAGCTAATATTATTTTTTTACGTATTCCCTTTGTCTCTAAATATACACTTGTATATTGACCTAATAATAATACACCCAAAGCCATAGTTATAAAGAAAAATTCAGTATCAATATACATTGCCATCTTGAGCTTTAAGCTATCAAAAACACCCCATAATATATCAGTTATTAAGAATAATGATATACTTAATAAGAAATTTTTATATGCCTTAGACGCAGGGGTATGTAGATGAGATCTTTTCTTAAATAAAATATCGTGATTAGTTATTAATAGAATTATTAATGCTAGTATTCCTATAAACGAATAATACATATTTTCATCCCCTATTTAATACACTCTTTCTAAATGTATATATTATAACAAAAAATCATTAATTTAGCAATTAATAAGCAGTGTCTTTGATTAGGGTATATTGATATTATTATTAAAATTATGTTATTATTTTATTGTAGTTAAACGATTATTTTAAATGAATAGGTGGGATTTGTATGGTAGGATGCATTATTATAATAAGTATTGCAGTAATATTATTAGGATTTTATATATTCTTTAAAAGTCAAAAATATGATTTGAAAGAATTATTTTTGAAAACAGCAATATCTTTTTTATTCATTTTAACGGCTTTGACTGCTACTATATGCTCTGAGAAATTTAGTGTATTTAATGTTTTAATAATTCTAGGACTATTATTAGGACTTATTGGTGATATCTTATTAGATCTTAAATTTATAGATTTAGAAAGAACTAAAGGATATACATATGGAGGCTTTATAGTATTTGGTGTAGGGCATATATTATTTATTACAGCCTTAATAATGAATTTCTATATTAGTGGTGGAATATTATTTATTATTCTTCCAATTATATTAACAGTAGTATTATCAGTATTAACTATATTATTAGAAAAACCATTAAAATTGGAATATGGTAAATATAAGCTTATTTCATTTTGTTATGCAATATGTCTTTTTGGGACATGCTCATTTAGCTTATTTTTAGCAATTCAAAATAAATTTGAAGTATTACCACTTAATATATTTTTAGTAGGAGCGGTTTTATTTGCAATATCTGATTTAGTTTTATCTGGTACATTTTTCGGTAAAGGTAAAGAAAGACCAATTGATTTTATACTAAATTATTTAACATATTATGGTGCACAATTTATAATCGCAATGGTATTGTTATTTATGTAATATTAATAGAAAAATAGAAGTCTATCATTTGATAGGCTTTTTTGTAATGTTTTAATTGAAAATTAAAAGATTTGACTTTATAATTATATTATCAAGTACTTTTTTGGAGGGTAAAAATTTATGGGTTTAATTAAAGCTTTTGCTGGTGCTGTGAGCACAACATTTGCAGATCAATGGAAAGAGTATTTCTATTGTGAATCTCTACCAAGAGATGTTTTAGTTGCTAAAGGACAAAAGAAGGTTAATGGCAAGGTATCATCTAATACTAAGGGAAGCGATAATATCATTTCTGATGGTTCAGTTATCGCAGTTGCAGATGGTCAATGCATGATGATTGTAGAGCAAGGTAAGGTTGTAGAATTCGCAGCTGAGCCAGGTGCTTTTAAATTTGATTCTTCAACAGAATCTTCAATTTTCTCTGGATCATTTGGAGAAAGAGTTCTTGGATTATTCAAGACAATGGGAAGAAGATTTACTTATGGTGGTGACACTGGTAAGGATCAAAGAGTTTATTATTTTAACACAAAGGAAATCATGGACAACAAATTTGGTACTCCAAATCCAGTTCCATTCCGTGTTGTAGATAATAATGTAGGATTAGATATCGATGTATCTGTTCGTTGTAATGGTGTATATTCATATAAGATTACTAACCCTATTCTTTTCTATCAAAATGTTTGTGGTAATGTATCAAATGTATTTACAAGAGGAGAAATTGATGCACAATTAAAGACTGAATTTATTAGTGCATTACAACCAGCATTTGGTAAATTATCTGCAATGGAAATGAGACCAAATCAAATTATGGCTCATATTCCAGATTTAGAAAAAGCAATGAATGAATCTTTAATTGGAGATTGGAGGGATCTTCGTGGTATTGAAATTGTAAATATCGCTTTAGGTTCTGTAACTCTTCCAAAAGAAGATGAAGATTTAATTAAGGAATTACAAAGAAAGAATGTTTATGCTAGAAACGCAGCTATGGCTGGCGCTACATTAGTTGAGGCACAAGCAGAAGCTATGAAGACAGCTGCTGGTAATGCAAATGGTGCTGCAATGGGATTCTATGGATTAAATATGGCATCTCAAGCTGGTGGTATGAATGCTCAAGGCTTCTATGCTATGGGTCAACAACAACAAGCTCAGCAACAAGCACAACAAGCTCAAACTAATATTTATGCTTGGAAGTGCCCTCAATGTGGATTTGATGTTAAATCAGGTAAGTTCTGTCCTGAGTGTGGTGCAAAGAGACCAGATGCTGATGGCTGGACATGTTCTTGTGGTCAAGTAAATAAAGGCAAATTCTGTGCTAACTGTGGTACTAAAAAGCCAGAAGGCACATTAAAGTATAAGTGCGACAAGTGTGGATGGGAACCAGAAGATCCAACTAATCCACCTAAGTTCTGTCCTGAATGTGGCGATTTATTCGACGAAAAGGATATTAAGAAGTAAGAAAAATAAAAAAAGTCTAATTTGATTAGGCTTTTTTGATGCTTTATTAGGAGGGGAAAAATGTCAAATATAGAATTTAAATGTCCATGCTGTGGTGGCGCACTAAATTTTGATAATAAATCTCAAAATATTGTATGTCCTTACTGTGATTCACAGTTTAGTGCTGATGATTTAAAAAATTATAATGATGATTTAGCATCAGATACACAAGAAGATACTTCTTGGGATGAATCAATGGTTGAAGCTTATACCTCAGAAGAAATGAAGGGTATGAAGATTTATACATGTAATTCATGCGGTGGTGAAATCATTTGTGAAGAAACAACATCTTCAACATGTTGCCCATATTGTAATAACAACATGGTTGTATCAAAAGAGGTATCTGGTGATTTAAAACCAAATTTAATTATTCCTTTTAAAAAGGATAAAGTATTCGCTGTTGATGCATTTAAAAAATTCTTACGTAAAAAACCACTTTTACCAGGTTCATTTTCAAAAACAAATACAATAGAACAAACAAAATCATTATATGTTCCTTTCTGGGTATTTGATGCAGATGTTACAGGTAAGGTAAGATTTAAAGGCGAAACTACAAAAACTTGGGAAGATGCTAATTATAGATATAGAGAAACAAGATATTATTCATTAGTTCGTGGTGGAGGAGTAGGTTTTGAGC
The DNA here is from genome assembly GCA_017441525.1 of Acholeplasmatales bacterium. Lineage (GTDB taxonomy): Bacteria > Bacillota_I > Bacilli_A > Acholeplasmatales > Anaeroplasmataceae > Anaeroplasma. Next base: position 10,465 of record JAFRXJ010000005.1, read on the forward strand.
ATGTTCCTGTTGATGGTTCTAAGAAAATGGAAGACCAATTAATGGAATCAATTGAACCATACACGTGGAGCGAAACTAAAGAATTCAATGTTGCATATCTTGCAGGTTATTCAGCAGATCGTTATGATGTTTCAAAGGAAGAGACATTTGGTAGAGCAACTGAACGTTTCAGACAAGGTACTGCAGAAGCATTTAGAAGAGATATCCATGGTTATAATAATGTAACAGTTGAAGATTCAAATCTTCAATTTAATAACACAGAAACAAGATATGTATTATATCCTGTATGGTTATTAAATGTTAAATGGAAAGAAAAGAATTATCGTTTCGGTTTAAATGGTGAAACAGGAAAGATTGCTGGTAATTTACCAATATCTGTTTCTAAATCTATTTTATTTTCAGCTTTATTATTCTTAATTCCAGCTTTAATTTTCTTCTTTATTGCATTCGCAATTTGTAGCTTCAATCCAGAAAAGATTTTAGCTCCTATACTAATTGGCTTAGTATTAGGTTTAGTTATTGCTATATTTGGAATGAAAATAATGGTAGGTAAGAATAAAAATGTTAAGTTCTCTTATGGTGCATTCCCATATGAGAAAAAGGATAGCTGTTATATTGATACAAGAAAAGATATTTTCTTATATAAAAAGGTTACTAGAACAGCTAAGGCAAATAATAATAAACGATAATATAAATATTGACAATAATGAAAAATAAAACTAAAATTATTTTAGAATATTTTAAAAGGGAGCTAGTAAACTGGCTGAGAGGAAGATGTGATCTTCGACCTATAAACTGATCTAGGTAATGCTAGCGTAGTAATTTTATTAAAGATATTAAAGGACGCTAACACTAGCGTCCTTTTTAAATTATTAGGAGGAAAATATGGAATATATAAAAAATATTAGAGAAAAGTGTCCATTAGTACACTTTATAACAAATTATGTAACAGTAAATGATGTTGCGAATGCATTACTTGCTATTGGTGGTTCACCAATAATGACTGATGAGGTTTTAGATGCACCTGATATGCAAAATATCTGTAATGCATTAGTAATAAACCCAGGCACATTAAATGAAAACACAGTTAAGGCTATGATTGAATCTGGTAAAAGAGCTAATAAGCTAGGTCATATTGTAGTTCTAGATCCATGTGGAGCAGGTGCGACACCTTATAGAAATAAAGTTATAAATGAATTAATTGAAAATATTAATTTTGATTGTATTAAAGGTAATATTTCTGAAATAAAGGCATTAGCTAATGTATCATCTAAGAATAAAGGAGTAGATGCTGATGTTTCAGACCAAGTTACAAGAGATAATTTATCAGATGTATTTAAAATGGCTAAGGCATTATCAGCTAAGACTGGTGCTGTAATAGCTATTACTGGTCCAATTGATGTAATTGTATATAAAGATAATGCATATACAACTGATAATGGATGCAAGGCAATGAGACAAATTACTGGTACTGGTTGTATGACTGCAGGTGTAGTTGCGGCAGCTTTAGTAGCTAATCCAGAAGATAAGCTTAAGGCTGTTACAGCTGGAATTGTTGCTGTAGGTCTTGCAGGTGAAATGGCTTCTAAATATGCAAAGGGTACAGGCTCTCTACATATTGGATTAATAGATGAATTGTCTAATTTAAACGATAGCTTATTAGAAACAGGTGCTCAAATTGAAAGATTTGATATCTAGTTTAAAAATATATGCAGTTACTGATAGATATTGGCTAAATGGTAAAGAATTAGCTGATGATGTTGAAAAGGCAATTCTAGGTGGAGCTACAATGATTCAGCTTCGTGAAAAGGATTTGGATTTAAATTCATTTGTCGCTGAAGCTTTAAAAATAAAAGAAGTATGTAAAAAATATGATATTCCTTTTATTATTAATGACTCATTAGAGGTATTTTTGGCTGTAGATGCTGATGGAATCCATGTTGGCCAAAATGATATGAGAGCTGACTTAGTAAGAGAAAAAATAGGTAAAAATAAAATCTTAGGTGTATCCGCTGAAACTGTTGAAGAAGCAATTCTTGCAGAGAAGATGGGGGCAGATTACTTAGGTGTTGGGACAATCTTTAATACATCAACAAAGCTTGATGCTATAACTGTATCAAAAGAAACATTAACAAATATTTGTTTTGCAGTAGATATTCCAGTTGTTGCGATTGGTGGAATAACTAAAGATAACATTAAAGAATTAAAAGATACATTTATTGATGGTATTTCTATTGTATCTGCAATATTTGCAGAAAAAGATATAATTTCTGCAACAAAAAAATTAAATTATGAAGTAGATAAAATCTTATTTAATCCCCAAAAATATAACTATTTTATAATTGATTATGATGGAACATTATTAAATTCATTAGATATGTGGGCAGATATTGCATCTAGATATATTAAATCAAAGGGATTAACACCAGAAGTTGATTTAGATTTAATTGTTAAAAAACAAACTAATGCTGAAACTGCAGCATATATGAAAGAAAAATATTTTAATAATTTAGAAGTAGATGAAGTGGCTAAAGACATAGATTCTTTTATCGCTAAAGAATATTTATCTATTAAAATTAATGAAGGTGTAAAAGAATTTTTAGATTTATTAAAGAATAATGGTAAATTAGTATTATTTACAGCTACATCATATCCTTTAATAGAAGCATCATTAAAGAATAATAATATATTTAATTATTTTGAAGAATTTTATACATCAACAAATTTTGATTATTCAAAAACTGATGGTACTGGATTTGAATTATTAAAAGAACAAAATAATCTTGATTTAGAAAAAACATTAGTCATTGAAGATGCATTACATGCATTAGTAGGTGCTAAATTAAAAGGATTTAACGTTTTAGGTATTAAAACAAAGAAAAATATTAAAGATTATGATACAATAAGAAAATCTTGTGATTATTATATTGATATAAGGAAGTGGATAAAATGAAAGTAGTATTATCAATTGCTGGCTCTGATTCTTCAGGAGGCGCAGGTATTCAAGCTGATATTAAAACAATAATTGCGAATAAATGCTTTGCTGAAACAGCAATCACAGCCTTAACAGCTCAAAATACTAAAGGTGTCACAGATATTATGAATGTAACACCAAGCTTCCTGGCAAATGAATTAGATGCCATATTTACAGATATTAGACCTGATGCAGTAAAAATTGGAATGGTATCTGATAAAGAATTAATTAAAGTAATAGCATCAAAATTAAAACAATATAATGCTAAAAACATTGTATTAGACCCAGTAATGGTTGCTACAAGTGGGGCAAAATTAATTTCAGATGATGCTAAAGAAGCATTAGTAAATGAATTATTACCACTTGCTGATGTAATAACTCCAAATATTCCTGAAGCTGAGGTTTTAGCTGGTATAAAAATTACAGATGAAAAAGGTATGGAAGAAGCTTGTAAAATTATAGTTAATAAAACGAAAAAAGCTTGCCTTGTAAAAGGTGGTCATAGAGTAAATGACGCTAATGACTTATTATATTTTGAAGGAAAATATGTATGGATTAAGGGTGAAAGAATAGATAACCCTAATACTCATGGTACTGGCTGTACTCTATCTAGTGCAATCGCTTCAAATCTAAGCAAGGGATATACTTTAGATGTTGCAGTAAAAAGATCTAAAGCATACCTATCAGATTGCTTAAGAGCTATGTTAGATTTAGGAGAAGGAAGTGGTCCTATGGATCATAGCGTTCATATTAAGGAGATTAACTACAATGATTAATTACATGGATAAAATAATTGAAGATTCTATACCTATTTGGGAAGAATGTATAAATTCTAGATTTGTTCAAGGATTTATAAAAGGAACAGTTAGTGATGAACAAATGACTAAATATATTGTAGAAGATACAAGATATTTATTAAATTATGCTAAATGTTATGCATTCTTAATCACAAAATGTAATACATTAGAAGAAATAAGAATGTTTTATGATATCTTATCCTTTGTTAAAGAAGGAGAAACATCAGTTAGAAGAGAATACATTAAAAAACATGGTTTAACTGATGATATCGTTGAAACAACATTACCAGACATTGAAAATCAAATCTATATTGATTCAATGATGAATTGGTGTTCTACAGGTTCAATTGTAGAAGGCACAATGTCAATCTTACCTTGTATGTTATCATATGGATATATCTTTAATAAGCTATATAAAGAAAATCCTAATATGCTAGAAAACAATCCTTATAGAGAAATTTTAGAAGGATATATTGGAGAAGGCATGGAAGATTGGTGTAAGGAATGGGCAAACTTTGGTAATGAATTAATGAATAAATACCCATCAAATTTTGAAAAATGTAAATCAATCTTTAGATTTTCATCATTAAGAGAAAAAGCATTCTGGGAAATGAGCTTTGATAATAAGCTTGAATTCATAAAATAGTTAATAATAAATAGCCTATCAACTGATAGGCTTTTTTCTGTATGTCGGGCATGTTATATGTCTAGGGTGAAAGTCCCAAGAGAGGTAGTTGTCGCCAACTCGATAGCAACTTGCAAAGCGTAAGCCAGTAATGGAGCGTGAAAAGAAGCAATAGCGAAATCGTGGCTCAATGAACAAGAAGTTGATATTAAGGCTATCTAGATGGATAAGTTAACAGAACATAACAAAGTCCAAAAGACAAACGTAATTCTAGGTGGTAAATCAA
>JAFRXJ010000046.1 GCA_017441525.1 Acholeplasmatales bacterium
CATTTTTAATTTATTATTTTCTTTTAAATGAAAATATTAATATTATTATATATAAAAAGAGCATTATTCCTACTTAATTCTATTTTGTTTATTTTTTAGCTGCTTTGAGTTTATTAGCTCTTTGCATTTGTTTTTTCTTTTGGTCTTGAATAGCTTGCTCACTTTTTGGATTTTTAACAGTTTGATCAACACTAATAATAGTGCAAGCAGCTTCAGTTGCTGAATTTAAAATATTATCTTTTAATATAGTAGGTTCCCATACAAAATTAACATAGGTATCAATAATACCGCCTTCGAAACAATTAACACCAAATTTACAATCATCTTCTTTATAATGCTTTTGTCTTAATTTATTCATTATTTCTATAGCATCTAATGCTGAATTTTGAGCTAATGTTTTAGGGATTACTTCTAATGCTCTTGCAAAGCCTAATATAATTATTTGTTCTTTGCCGGATATTTTCATACCCTCATCTCTCACATATTTACTTAATTCCATTTCTATAGCGCCTCCACCTGATACTATTGATGCTGCTTTTGAGGCTCTTCTGACGACCATTATTGCATCATTTAATGATCTTTCTGCTTCTTCTATAAATTGCTCTGCACCACCTCTTAATATTATTGTTGCTGTTTTTGAATTTGGACAATTTTGGAATAAATTAAATCTTTCAGCACCTATTTGTTTTTCTTCAAATACACCGCAAGTACCTAATGATTTTTCGCTTATATCATTGCATGTTTGTAACAAGGAAGCCCCTGTAGCTTTGGAAACTCTTTCTATATCTTCCGAAGTAACTCTACCAGCGCAAAATACATTTCTATCAGCAAAATATTGCGTGGCTAAATCACCAATAGGTAATTTACTTAATACTACATTGGCCCCAGAATTTATTATATTCTCTAATTTTTTATTAATTATTTTCCATTCTGCGTCTACGAAGGATTGAAAGTCTTCTGGATTGCTTATTCTTAATTCTGAATTTTCTTTCTCTGATTTTAATTCTAATTCTACATTTAATATGATTATTTTCGCGTTTTCAAACTTTTTAGGCTGTTGTTCGAATCCGGCATATGAAAAACTTTTCTTAAATGCTACACCATCTATTAATAATGAATCAGTGATTGAACCACCTGTTACGTGTTTTATACCTATTAAATCTTTGTCTTTATAGCCTTCTAATTTTTCTACAGCTTCGACGACCATTTTTGAAAAAAATTCTTTATAATTTGCTATTAATTTTGAATTTAATGATGTTTGAGCACATCTTAATAATAAGTTCCTTTTTTCATCTTCTGATTTGTCATTTATAGTAATTGCACATTCTTCTAATCTTTTTCTAGCTAATTGTAATGCTTTCCAATATCCATTAATTATAATTTGTGGACTAATGCCATCATTTATAAATTGTTTAGCTTCTTTTAGTAATTCACCAGCAAATATCATTACACTAGTGGTACCATCACCAATTTCATTATCTTGAGATTTTGCAACATCTGCTAAGCTTTTTGCAGCTGGATGCTCAATACTTAATAATTTGATTATTGTTGCGCCGTCATTTGATATTGTTGTTCCATTATCACCAATTATCATTTTATCCATACCTCTTGGGCCTAATGTTGTTCTAATTACTTCTACCACTGCAAGGCAAGCTTCTATATTACTTATTATTTGCTCTTTTCCTTTCATGCTTTCAGTCCCTTTCTTTAGGACTAATATTGGCTGATTCAGCATATTCATTTTTTAATGATATAAAAAAATAAATATTTATTCGAGAATTAAATTTTAATTTAATTAATTATTTAAAATATTAATTTAAATA
>JAFRXJ010000047.1 GCA_017441525.1 Acholeplasmatales bacterium
AAAAGTATTTTAATCATATATTTTCCAAATCCTAACAATCATTTTTAAAAATATTCCATTTTGGAAATTTGACAATTATTTTATAAATTATATACTACCCATGAGGTGTATAATCATGGGTAAATATGATATATCTGAAAAAGAATATTTTAAAGATAATATAATGTTTTCTAATCTTTTTAATTATTATCTATTTAATGGAAAAGAAACAATAAAAAGTAGTGAATTAGAAGAACTAGATCCTAAATTAGTATTTACTAATCCAGGAGATATTATTAGAGAAAGAGATATATATAAAAGAGCAGTTATAAAAAGTGATGGAAAGAAAACATATTTATTATTGGGAATAGAAAATCAAACTAAAGTAGATAAATATATGATTTTAAGAGTAATGGGATATAATTACTTTAGTTATTATAATCAGCTTCATAATATTGAAAAAAATAAGAAAAATGTTAAAATGAAATTGTATCCAGTAATAACATTAGTTATTTATTTTAGTGATAAGAAATGGACTGGACCAAAAGATCTTCATTCATTATTAGATATAAATGATTCTTGTATAGAAAAATATATATACCTAATGAGAAATTAAATGTAATAGAACCATATAGTATGGATAATGAAGACTTCATTAAATTAAATAAAGAATTATCAATGTTATTTAAATTCATAAAGAATTCAGGTAATAAAGATAATTTAGAAAAGTTAATATATGATAACAAAAATGAAACTATAGATGTAAGAACTGCAAGATTAATAAATAGAGTAACAAAAGCAGAAATAGAGATAACTGAAAGTGAAGGTGAAATAAGCATGTGTAAAGCAATAGAAGATATGAGAAAAGAAAGCAAAGCTGAAGGTCGTTTTGAAGGAATACAAGAAGGAGAAACAAAAAACCTTAATATCAATATCAAGACAATGAATTCAAATGGATTTGATGAAAATACAATAGCAAGAGCATTAAATCTAGAGATAGAATATGTTAAGAAAGTATTAGCTTCATAATATGCTAAATAATAATTACTAAGACAAACTTTTTTTAGAGTTTGTCTTTTTTTATTGTAATAAGTAATATAATGTTTTAATGGAATAAAAAATATTGTTCACATCTAATATTTATTAAGAATTTGTTCAATTTAAATATATGATTTAAACATTGTAGAAAAATGTTGTTAATTTAGCACTAAAGTGTTAAAATATTTATGTTTAAAATAATAAGTGGGGTATCATAATGTATAAAATAGTAAATAAACGAGTATTAAATCCTACAGTTACAGAAATGGATATTGAAGCACCTTTAGTTGCTAACAAGGCAAAGGCAGGACAATTCATCATTTTAAGAGTTGATGAAGAGGGTGAAAGAATTCCTCTAACTATTGCTGGAAGCAATAAAAAAGAAGGAACTGTTAAAATTATTTTCCAAGTTGTTGGTTCAACAACTGAGAAATTAAATCATAAAAATGCCGGAGATTCTATTCAAGATTTCGTAGGACCTTTAGGTGTTGCTACTCACATTGATGGTTTAAAGAATGTTTGTGTAGTAGGTGGTGGTGTTGGTTGTGCTATCGCATGGCCAGTAGCTAAGGCATTACATGAAAACGGAACTAAGGTTACATCAATTGTAGGCTTCAGAAATAAAGATCTAGTTATTTTAGAGGATGAATTTAAAGCATGTTCAGATAATCTAATCGTAATGACTGATGATGGTTCATATGCTAGAGAAGGAAATGTTACAATCCCTCTAAAGGAAATGTTAGATGCTGGTGAAAAATTTGATATGATTATCACAATTGGACCAGTAATCATGATGAAGTTCGTAACATTAACTGCTAAGCCATTTAATGTTCCTGTTACAGTATCAATGAATCCTATTATGATTGACGGTACAGGTATGTGCGGTGGATGTCGTTTAACTCTTAACCAAGATGGTAAGAAGGTTACAAAGTTCGCATGCGTAGATGGACCAGATTTCAATGGATATGAGGTTGACTTCGATGAGGCTATGTCTCGTGGAAGAATGTATTTTGATTTTGAAAGAAAAAAGCATGAAGAAACATGTAATCTTTTCAAAAAAGAAGTAGGAGGTAACAAATAATGGCTATCGATCCTAAAAAGCATGAAATGCCTACTCAAGAGCCTAAGGTTAGAGCACATAACTTTAACGAGGTTGCTCTTGGTTATACAGCATCAGTTGCTGTTGAAGAGGCAAAGAGATGTTTAAATTGTAAAAATAGACCATGTGTTAATGGTTGTCCTGTTAATATTCAAATTCCTGATTTTATTTCAAGAATTAAAGAAGGCGATTTTGAAGGAGCTTATCAAATTATTAATAAGACTTCATCATTACCAGCTGTTTGTGGCCGTGTATGTCCACAAGAATCTCAATGTGAATCTAAATGTACTTTAGGTATTAAGTTTGAGCCAGTTGGAATTGGTCGCCTTGAAAGATTTGTTGCTGACTATCATAACGCAAACGATAATGTTAAGGTAGAAGTTCCTAAGAGCAATGGCCATAAGGTTGCAATCGTTGGTTCTGGACCTTCTGGTTTAACATGTGCCGGAGACTTAGCTAAGAAGGGCTATAAGGTTACTATTTACGAAGCATTACATCAAGCTGGTGGTGTATTAGTTTATGGTATTCCTGAATTCAGATTACCTAAGTCAATCGTTAATAAAGAAGTAGACACATTAAAGAAATTAGGTGTCGATGTTGAAACTAATGTTGTTATTGGTAAGACATTAACAATTGATGAATTATTTGATATGGGCTTTGAAGCTATCTTCGTTGGTTCAGGTGCTGGCTTACCTAACTTTATGAATATTCCTGGTGAAGGATATAAGGGTGTTTATTCAGCAAATGAATTCTTAACAAGAAGTAATTTAATGAAGGCATATAAAGAAAACCCAGATACACCTATTATGAAGGGTGGAAATGTTATCGTTGTTGGTGGTGGTAACGTTGCTATGGATGCAGCTAGAACTGCACTTCGTTTAGGTGCTGATAAGGTATATATCGTATATCGTCGTTCTATGGAAGAATTACCTGCTCGTAAAGAAGAAGTTGAGCATGCAATGGAAGAAGGCATTGAATTCAAGCTATTATGTAATCCAATTGAAGTACTAGGTTATGAAAACAAAGAAGATAAGAGAGATCCTAAGAATGGATTCGTTACTGGTGTTAAGTGCATTAAGATGGAATTAGGTGCTCCTGATGAAAAAGGCAGAAGACGTCCTGTTCCTATTAAGGATTCTGAATTTGTTATTGATGCAAATGCAGTTATCATTGCAATTGGTACATCACCTAACCCATTAATTAAGAATACTACTAAGGGCTTAGATGTTAACTCTCATGGCGGAATCATCGTAAATGAAGAAGGATTAACTTCTAGAGAATCAGTTTACGCTGGTGGAGATGCCGTTACAGGTGCTGCAACAGTTATCTCAGCAATGGGTGCTGGTAAGGTTGCTGCAAGTGCAATAGATAAATATTTATCTAATAAGTAATTATAAAAATAAGTGTTGTTAGTTTATCTACAGCACTTTTTGACTTATTATTTTTAATTATATAAATTATATGATATAATTAACTATGTATTTTATTGGAGAATATGATGAAGAAAATACTTTTATCCATAATCATCAATTCAATAATATTTGTATTAATGGTATTAGGCTTAGTTATGTCTTTTACAGGACTAAAATTTGATTTTAGTATTGGTCCTAAGCCAACATTTGCATCTGTAATGAAATTTTTTACAGTTGAGTCTAATATATTTATGGGTATTATGGCTTTGTTATTTGTTATAAATGCTATTTTGCATTTAAAGGCAAATAAAGAAATGAATAGGATACTTTTCATATTCAAATATATTGCTACAGTATGTGTTGCTATAACATTTTTAACTGTAACACTAATCTTAACTCCAATATTTTATAGGGAAAATATATTTGGCTTATTTTATGATGCCAATTTCCTTTTCCATTTTGTAATACCAGTATTATCAATAATAACATTTATATTATTCGAAAATAGAAATGATATTACAATAAAAATTACAATTACTGGAATGATTCCATTTATTATTTATACAATATTCTATTTAATAGCTTCCCTTACTCATATGGAAAATGGCAAGGTAGTAGATGGATATGATTGGTATGGATTCTTATATAATGGTATTCCAATTTTCATATTATTATCATTTGTGATGATATTATTAACATATTTAATTTCATTTATTATTTATTATTTAAATAAGAAATTGTATAAATCAGAATAGGAGAACAAAAATGAAAGAAACATTAACTTATAAGATTTTAAATGCTCATAAGGTATCTGAAGATTTAGAAAACAATAAGATGAGTATAAAAATAGATCAAACTTTAACTCAAGATGCTACAGGTACTATGGCATACCTTGAATTTGTAAGCTTTGGCCTAGATAAGGTTAGAACTGAATTATCAGTAAGCTATGTTGACCATAACACATTACAAAATGGTTTCATGAATGCTGATGACCACAAATTCTTACAAACAGTTGCTGACAAATATGGTATTGTATTTTCGAAAGCTGGAAACGGTATTTGCCACCAAGTAAATCTTGAAAGATTTGCTGTACCAGGAAGAACAATTCTTGGTTCAGATTCACATACTCCTACATCATCAGGTGTTGGTGCTCTAGCAATCGGTGCTGGAGGATTAGACGTTGCTTGTGCAATGGCTGGTATGCCATTTACAATCGTTAGACCAAAGGTTGTAGGTGTTAGATTAATTAATCAATTAAGAGATGGTGTATCTGCAAAAGATATTATCATTTATTTATTAGGCCTTTTAACTGTTAAAGGTGGAGTTAATAAGGTTATTGAATATTATGGAGAAGGTGTAAAAACTTTATCAGTTCCTGAAAGAGCTACAATTTGTAACATGGGTGCTGAACTTGGTGCTACATCTTCAGTATTCCCATCTGATGAGGTAACAAAGGAATTCTTAAAAATCCAAAAGAGAGAAAAAGACTTCAAGCCTCTTTCAGCAGATGAAGGATGCACATATGATGAAGATATTACAATTGATCTTGCAACTTTAGAGCCAATGGCATCTTGTCCAAATTCACCAGATGCTGTTAAACCAGTATCTGAATTAAAGGATATTAAGGTTGACCAAGTATTAATTGGTTCTTGTACAAACTCAAGCTATTATGACTTTGTAAAGGTTGCATCAATCTTAAAAGGTAAAAAGATTCATAAAGATGTTTCTCTAGGAATTGCTCCAGGTTCTCAACAAGTATTACAAATGATTACTAAAAATGGTATTTTAGATGTATTACTTGAAGCTGGTGCAAGAATTCTAGAATCAGCTTGTGGTCCATGTATCGGTATGGGACAATCTCCTGCAACTGATGCAGTATCATTAAGAACATTCAACCGTAATTTCTATGGTAGAAGTGGTACAAACTCAGCTTCAGTATATTTAGTATCTCCTGAAGTTGCAGCATTATCAGCAGTTAATGGATATATCTCAAATCCACTTGGTTGCAAGAAATTAGATGAATTCTCTTTAGATGTTGATTATCCTAAGTGCGATAGCCTATTATATCAGCCAGAATTTAAGTCTGAAATTGTAATGGGTCCAAATATTAAGCCACTTCCTAAATTCAAGCCTGTAGGCCATAAATTCACTGCTAAGGTAATGATCTCATTAGAAGATAACATTACAACAGATCATATTATGCCAGCAGGTGCAAAAGTATTACCTTATAGATCAAATATTGAAAAGATTTCAGAATTCGTATTCTCAAATATCGATGAGGGATTCTCAAAGAGATGTATTGAGAATAAGAGTGGTGTTATTGTTGCAAAACAAAATTATGGACAAGGCTCAAGCCGTGAGCATGCTGCAATCGCTCCTAGATATTTAGGAATTAAGGCAGTAATTGCTCAATCTTTCGCAAGAATTCATAAGAAGAATTTAATTAACTTTGGTATTTTACCAATTGAATTAGATATTAACGCAAAATTATTAGATGAAATTGAAGTTTCATATGATAGAAATAGAATTGTTGTAATCAACAAGTCAAATAATGAAACATATGAAAAAATGAATGATTTAACAGACGAAGAATATAACCTAATTGAGGTTGGAGGATTGTTAAATACATTCTAGAAAGGAATGTATGAACGAGTTTTTAAAAGAAAAATACGATGATCTTATTAATGAAGAATCAATCGATCCAGAATTATATGATAAATATGATGTAAAAAGAGGATTAAGAAATAATAATGGTACAGGTGTTTTAGTAGGATTAACAAGAGTTGCTGAAGTATCTGGATATGAAGTAGAAAATAATGTTAAAAAGCCAAAGGAAGGCAATCTATATTATAGAGGGCTAGATGTTAGAGAGGTTGCAAACCTATCTAAAGATGACTTTGGTTATGAAAATACATGCTTCCTATTATTATTTGGTCATTATCCTAATAAATCAGAATCTAAGATTTTTAAAGAAATCATTAGTAGTGAATACGACCTACCAGAAGGATTCATTGAAAATATTATTTTAAAGAATCCATCAAAATCTTTAATGAATCATATTTCAAGATGTATATTATCACTATATTCATTTGATGAAAATCCTGATGATATTTCTGGATTTGAATTAATAAAAAAAGGAATCTCTTTAATTGCTAAAATGCCAGCAATCGTAAGCTATTCCTTACAAACAAAAACTCATTATTTAGATCACGATTCATTACATATTCATTATCCTAAAAAAGAATATTCATTAGCTGAAAATCTATTATATTTATCTAAAAATGATGGTAAATTTACAGATTTAGAAGCTAAGACATTAGATATGTGTCTAATTGTTCATGCAGACCATGGTGGAGGAAATAATAGTGCCTTTGTAGGTACTGTAGTATCTTCAACATTAACAGATATCTATTCTATGCTTACTGCATCTTTAGCTTCATTAAAAGGACCACGTCATGGTGGTGCTAATATGGCGGTTCTTGACATGATGAGTAATGTTATAAATGACATTGGTCTTGATGCTAGTGATGATAAAATTAAAGAAGTAATTAATAAGATATTAGATAAGAAATATAATGATAATTCTGGCTTAATTTATGGTATTGGTCATGCAATTTATACAGTATCTGATCCGAGAGCAGAATTATTAAGAGAAAAAGCACAAAAGTTATCTCAAACAAAGAATCCAAAGAAATTTGAATTCTATAATAGATTTGAAAAGATTGCTGTAAAGACATTACAAGAAAGAAAAGGAATGGTTTGTTGCTGCAATGTAGATTTCTATTCAGGATTAATCTATGAAATGTTAGACATTCCAAGAGATTTATTCATCCCTATCTTTGCTGCAGCAAGATTAGTTGGTTGGATTAGCCACGATATTGAAAATCTATTATATTCAAATAAGATTGTTCGTCCTGCAACTAAATATGTTGGAAAGAAATATGATATTTAATGGAGTATGCAATACTCCATTTTTGTCTGATAATTGACTTTATTAAAGAATTTAATTATAATTATATATAGACTAAACAAGATATTTTAAAATAATTTTAGAAAGGAGTATGATACTAATGTCAAGATATGGCAAACTAATTTTAGCAACAATAGGCGTTATTGCGGCTATAATAATTCCTTTAGCATTAATTAGTGCTGCAGTTATTGCAACATCAAATTATAACGAGTACCAAGTAGCATCAACTCCTGTAGCTAAAGTTTCAAAATCAGATGTCACTGATAGTTCAGTTGTCGTATCATTTTCAATAGATAGGTCTAATTTAGTAATTAATTCAAAAGAATCATCTTCACAAGGTTCAGGCACAAAATATGATTACATAGGCAATTATCTAATTTGGATAATTGATATGGATGCATATAATGTAGCTAAAGAAGAAGCTGAAAAAGAACATGGTGTTGCCAATATTACATTATACAAAGATAGAGAAATTGAAATCGTTGGTGATAAGATTTATATTGATGGTGTTTTACAAGATGTAACACTTGATATAACAACAACTGAAACCTATTTATTAACTGCTGATACTTCAATTCAAGCTGATAAAGCATATTACGAGAAAAAGGGTAATGATTATGAAGAAGTATCAATAAAAGCTGGAACATTAATCGATAAGGGTATTTATTATGAGAAAGCAGAAAATACAACATTCTCATTTAAAGTAAACAAATTATATTCTAAGCATTCTTATGCAGTAGGTATTCAATTCTATTACAGCGTTAATGATATAAACAGTACATTATATAATAAGAACTTACAAGAAAGAGAAGAATTTTTAACAAAATAAAAAAAAGAAAGAGCCATCTTAACGATGGCCCTTTCCTATTTTGGGAGAGATTATTTTGTAATTGCTTTTTGTACTTTTATAATAACAAAAAAAAATAATGTAGTCAACTAAATTTATATTTTGTGTCAATTCGTTTAAGTTTTGTGAATTATGTGGTATAATCTAGCCGGTTAAGGAGTTTATCTATGAATAGGCAACAATTTTTACTAGAAATGAGAACTGAACATACACTAAAAGGTAGAAAACCTTGCTTTGTTTCATTGAGATTTAATGCTGGTAAAATCTACAATGAAGGCTATTCAGAATTTGTATTATCATTTAAGGATGGCATTTTATATTTTCAAAAGCTTTCAAGATTTTTTAAGAAATTAACTCCAGCCAAGGATTTTTCACTTAATGCTAAAAGATTTATTGAATACAAAGTAGAAGATAAATCTTTTATGAAGATTCTATATTTATATGATGATACAGGAAGATATATTGATATATGCTTCCAAACAGGCAAATACGAGACTGCTTCAACAGAAACAAATATTCAAAGAATTATTGATGAAATGAAGCAGGATTATAACTTAAAAGATTACAAGGAGGAAGAATTTGATGACAGCTTCCAAGAAGAACCTAACTCAAAAGGAAAAGGATCTAATTAAAAAATACGAAACAAATGATTTTAAAAAACAAAGAAATTTTTCAAATGAAAAAAGAGAAATGTATTTGAAACAAACTGATAGGAATTATAAGGATGGTGATAGAAATTGATTAAGCTAGGAGAATATAATTCTTTAGTTGTTGTTAGAAAATCTGATTTAGGTTACATGTTATCAGATGGAAATGAAGAAGTATTACTTCACTTTTCTCAAAGTGAGAAGGAACATAATATTAATGATAAAGTAAATGTATTTATCTATTCAGATAAAAAAGAAAGACCTACAGCAACAGAAATTAAGCCAACTGCTACAATTAATGATGCAGGCTTCGCAAGAGTATGTGACATCATCCCTAATGTAGGTGTATTTGTTAATATTAACACACCAAAGGATGTTTTAATATCTAAAGATAATTTGCCATATAATGAAGAATTATGGCCAATGGTTGATGATTTATTATTTATTAAATTAAAAATAAAAAAGGATACATTAATTGGTAAACCTTTAAATAGATTTGATATAATTGCCCTACATAAAAATGTTAACTATGAAGAACAAGAGAAGGTTAACGCTAATGTCTGCAAAATCTCCGATTCTGGGCTTTCTTTAATAACAAATGACATGATGTATGTATTTGTTCCAGAAACTCAATTAAGAGGCAAATATAGACTAGGTGAGCCAGTTGTTGTAACAATAACTAAAGCATTAGAAGAAGAATATTATGGAACACTAAATGAACATAAAGAAATATTAATGGATACAGATAAAGAATTAATATTAGAATATATGAGAAACCATAATAATTCAATGAAATTAACTGCGAAATCATCATCAGAAGATGTATTTAAAGTATTAAAAATGTCTCGTAAAGCATTCAAAAGAGCGTATGGTGGTTTATATAAAGATCATATAATTGATTTTGATGATTATAAAACATTTATAGTAGAAAAATAAGTCCTCATTTAATGAGGATTTTATTTACAAAAATAGTTGAATTATAATTATTTGTATGATAAAATAAACGAGCGTACTAAAGTGGTCCGGTAGTTCAGTTGGTTAGAATGCCTGCCTGTCACGTAGGAGGTCGCGAGTTCGAGTCTCGTCCGGACCGCCATTTATTGTATGCAATACATGCGCTCATAGATCAATTGGATAGATCGTTTGACTACGGATCAAAAGGTTGCGGGTTCGAGTCCTACTGGGCGCGCCATTTTGGATTTTAGGGATAATGAAAATTATCCTTTTTTTATTTTTTAAACTTTTTTTCAAATTCTTCATGTATTTTGACTATTATTTATATGGAGGATGAAAAAAATATGAATAAAAAAGAATTAGATTATGAAATAATTAAATCTATGATTTATACCATTAGAGGACATAAAGTAATGCTGGATTTTGATCTTGCAAAACTATATGGTTATGAAACTAAAGTGTTCAATCAACAAGTAAAAAGAAACATTGATAAGTTTCAAAAAGAATGTATTTTCAAATTGAAAAATGACGAATTTTTAGTTGCGAGGTCACAAAATGTGACCGCGCAAATTTGGGCAACTAATAATGGTGGAAGAACAACTTTACCATATGCATTTACTGAACAAGGCATTAAAACTTTATCAACAGTATTACGAGGCACTAATGTCTCAGATATAACATCTATGTTATTAGAGATGATTACTAGCGTTGAATTATCAACCACCGAAAAATGGCTTAGTGAAGCCAATAAATATGAAATTGTTAAATTTGAAAGTGGAGATATAATACTAGATGTTAATGTATCACCAAATGAAGATACAGTTTGGTTAACTCAAAATGAAATAGCTATTTTATATGACACAACAATATCAAATATAAGCATGCATATAACCAATATTTTTGACTCAAATGAACTTAAAAAAGATTCAGTTATTTAGAAATCCTTAACAACTGCCACAGATGGTAAAAAGTATAATATGATCTACTATAATTTAGATGTTGTATTAATAGTAGGATATAGGGTTTAGGCCTCTTTTTCTTTAAAATAAACTTCATCAACAACCTTTAAATAATTTAATCTAGGTAAATATCCTTCCTTTATTAAATAGCATTCATTTTGTAATGCTTCATAAGGTATTGATTTTCTTTCATCGTTTTTATAAGCTGCTTCCCAATATCTGTTTGCAACCTCAAATGGTACTAGATAATATTCATTAAATTTATTCCATGATATTATTAAAAATCCAATACCACCATGTTTAATGATATTTTTCAAATGTTCCATTTGATGAGGATGGATATTAGCTAATGGAAATGCTGTTTTATTATGATTTTCTTTTGCTTCAAAGTCAATATATTTGCCTCTATAAATACCATTATAATCAGTAGTAGAAGGAGTTTTATAATAAGCTTCTGTAATAACTGCTTTACTACGCATTGGATAGTCAACCTTAACAATTTGAACTGGGGTCGGCTTTTTATGTATAACAGCAATGTTGTTGTTTAGATAATATTCATTAGAATCATTTATCATTGTTTCTAAATCCATACCTAGATTTGCTTTATTAACTTCTTTGTGCATTGGCTTTTTTTTAGTAGGATAATTTATTGCCATATAATAATCACCATTAATAATTTTATCATAAAAAAATGATAAATAGTAAACGTTTTTAATTAACAAAATTAAAATTTTGTAATATACTATAAATTGTATAGGAGGATAGTTATATGGCAAATACAAAGGTTTCAATTAAGGTAGTTTCAAATGCATCTAAATTATATATCGTAGGTTCTACAAAGAACTTAGGTGAATGGGATGCTAAGAAGGCAGTAGCACTTGAATACTGTGATAAGTGTGGTGCTTTCTTTACTGATAAGCTTTTACCTGCAGGAGAAGTTGTTGAATTCAAGGTTTTAACAGCTAAGAATTGGGCAAATGTTGAAAAGGGAGCATATGGTGAAGAGGTTGCTAACCATTCATTCGTTGCTGCAAAGGGCTTAGAAGTAGTTGTTGAAGTAAATAATTTTGCAAAGTAAAAATCATTTACTAATAATGAATTTACTGCTGGAAAGATTATTTCTAGCAGTATTTTTTTTGAGATTATAATTATTTCTTGCTTTTTATTGTTTTTGACCGAGAAATATTGTATAATTATCCTAGATTTAAATGTGTCGATTTTAATCTTAATCTGAAAGGAGGTCGGCTTCTGACTTTATGTCAGCTTATTATGGCTAAAATTAATTTTTTTGCATTGGGCGGTGTCCAGGAAAATGGAAAAAACCTTTATGTTGTTGACATAAATGATAGATTCTATATTCTAGATTGCGGCCTAAAGTATCCAACATCAGAGTTATATGGTGTTGATGTTATTATTAATGATATTTCATATTTAGAAGAAAATATTGATAAGGTTGAAGGTATCTTTTTATCACATGCCCATGACGATCATATCGGTGGTGTATCACACCTAATCAAAAATCATGATATTAAGGTTTATGGTTCTAGATTCACTTTAGCTGTTTTAAGAGAAAAGCTAGCTGAAGATGAGGTTGTGCCAAAAGAAGAACTATTAATCACTATTACTCCAAGAGGAGCTTTATCTTTTGATAATGATAGAGTAAGTATTAGGTTTTTTGAGGTTGCTCATAATATACCTGAATCTTATGGTATTGCTATAAAAACAGAAGATGGATATCTAATTTATACAAGTAATTATAATTTTGATCAAAATTCAAAGATAGATTATTCTCATATGTTTAGAAGCTTAGCAGTATTTTCTAAAGAAGGTGTATTAGCATTATTTACAGAATCTCTTGGCGCTAATAATGAACAATCTAGAGGTACAATTTTAGAATTTAAGCTAAGAATAACTAATTTATTTAATCAAACTAAAAAGAGAATTATTTTCTCATTATTCTCAAGTGATATTTTAAGAATTCAACAAATTTGTAATATCGCGATCGAGCATGGAAAGAAGATAGCGATTATCGGTAGAAAAACTCAAAAAATCGTTAATCAAGCAATTAATTTAGGATATTTAAATATTCCTGAAGAAAACTTCGCTAATCTAAGATATATTGATGATAATAATAAAAATGATGATGATAATTTAGTTGTATTAGTAACAGGTGAAAGACATGAGCCGTATTTTATGTTGCAAAGAATGGCTCGTGGTGTTGATAGATTAATTAGAATGGAGCCTGATGATACAATTGTCATTTTAACTAATCCATATTTAGGCACGGAAAAAATGGCATCACGTACTCTAGATATTATTTATCATGTAACATCTAATGTTAAAACATTTAATCAAAGCTTATTACCTGAGGCAAATGCCAATAGAGAAGAAATTAAGGAAATGATTAATATTTTAAAGCCTAAATATATTGTTCCTGTAATAGGAGAATATAGACATCAATACGCACTTAGAATTGTAGCTAATTGTATTGGATACCCTGATGATAAGATTTTATTAATTGATAATGGTGACATTATTACCTTTGAAAAAGGTAAATACGTTGGTATAACAGGTGATGTACCTTGCGCAGAAGTATTGATTGATGGTAAAGCATTTAAGGATGTTGGAGATGTAGTAATGAGAGATCGTGAGCTTTTAGCTGATGACGGTGTAATACTTGTATCTGCCAATATTAATCCTAGAACAAAGACTATTATCATAGGCCCTGAAATTGTAACTAAGGGATTTAGTTATACAACTGATGATGATATTAATAACAAGATTAAACAAACATTCTACCTTGTTTCATCAAAATATCTAATATCTAAATTTATAAATTGGTCTGAATTTAAAACAGCATTAAAAAATGAGATTTCTCATCTAATCTATAAAGAAATGAAGAGAAGTCCTATTATTATTCCAGTTTTAATTTCAACTGATATTGATGCTTTAAAAAAGAATATTGTAACAGCAAAAGAGGAATAGCCAACGCTATTCCTCTTTTAATTCATTCATAAATTTAATTATTGCTCTTTCATATGAGCCAGTATCTTTTGGATTGTAATATTTTTTATCTATTAATTCATCTGGTAAATATTGTTGTTTAACATATCCTTTTGGATAATCATGAGGATATTTATATTCATATTTACCACTTTTTAATTCTTTATTTAAAATATGTGGAGGTATTTGCATAGATACTAAATTATCCAAATCAGCAATTGCCTCGTCAATTCCTAAATATGTTGAATTCGATTTAGGAGAAGTAGCTAAGTCAACAATTGCGTAAGCTAATGGAAGTCTTGCCTCAGGAAGACCTAAAGATAAGGCTGCCTGACACGCTGCATAAACTCTAGGACCAACATTTGGATTTCCAAGTCCAATATCTTCATATGCACTACAAAGTAATCTTCTTGTTATAAATTCAAGATCTTCAG
This sequence comes from Acholeplasmatales bacterium, assembly GCA_017441525.1. Taxonomy (GTDB): domain Bacteria; phylum Bacillota_I; class Bacilli_A; order Acholeplasmatales; family Anaeroplasmataceae; genus Anaeroplasma. The sequence continues at coordinate 14,343 of JAFRXJ010000047.1, forward strand.
TTTTTAATAATCTCGCTAAATAATGTAGTGCGGCATCTGGATCTGAACCTCTAATTGATTTAATCATAGCACTGGCTACATCGTAATAATTTTCACCTTTTTCATCAATTAAAAAGGCTTTTTTACCAACTAATGCTTTAACATTATCTAAATTTAGGTCATCTTCATCTAACATATTAGCAATTTCTAACATATTTAGAGCTGTTCTAATTTCAGCAGAAGATGCAACAGCGATATATTCTAATATATCGTCTGACATTTTTTTTATATTTTCTTTTTGAATTACATTATTAAGTAAGACAATTATGTCTTCTTTTTTTATTTCATTCATTCTATAAATATGACAGCGACTTCTAATAGCCGGATTAATAGCTCTATATGGATTTTCAGTAGTTAGTCCAATTATTGTAAGTGCACCAGATTCGATAAATGGAAGAAGAAAATCTTGTGTATCTTTTTTCATTCTATGAATCTCATCTATAACACAAATTGTAGTTTCATGATATCTTGTAGCATCTGTTATTTCTTTTAGTTTAGCCTTAGAATCACATGAGGCATTAAAATTATAGCTAGAAAGTGAGTATTTATTTTCTATTATTGAAGCAATAGATGTTTTTCCACATCCGGCAGGACCATATAAAATCATTGAAAATAATGAATCATTCTCAAGCATTTTAGTAATTACACCCTTAGGGCCTACTAAATGGTCTTGCCCAACGATGTCAGAAAATTCTATAGGTCTTATACGATAAGCTAATGGTTTCATATTTTTAACCTCTCTATAGATTGATTTTATCATAATTTATGGCTAATTGTTATAGATTTTATCTATAAAAGTAAAGAATTATATATTTATAAACGTATTTTTATGGTATAATTTTTATATATATTTATTTTTTGAGGAGTTTGATTGTTATGAATATTAAGGATTATATCGCATCAGTACCTGATTTTCCTAAAAAAGGAATCATATTTAGAGATATTACTCCACTACTTCAAAATGGTGATGCATTTAATACTGTAATTGATATTTTAGCCGCAAATGCTAAGATGCAAGGCGCAACACTTATTGCAGGACCAGAAGCAAGAGGATTTATTTTTGGTGCACCAGTAGCAGCAAAACTTGGTTTAGGATTTGTAGCAATTAGAAAACCTGGTAAGCTTCCTAGAGAACAAATAACTTTAGATTATGAATTAGAATATGGAAAGAATACTCTTTGTATTCATACAGATGCAATCAAACCAACTGATAAAGTGTTTATTATTGACGATCTTTTAGCAACAGGAGGTACAGCTAATGCTGCTTGTAAGCTTGTTGAAAAGGCTGGCGGTAAGGTTGCTGGTTTAGGATTCGTTATTGATTTAATAGATTTAAATGGAAAGAAATTATTAAAAGATTATAATGTTATTACTCTTGCAGAATATGAAGGAGAATAAAAAATTATATTGGTAGTAGAAAGGATGTGAAAATTATGGAATATAAAAAATTTGAAGATTTAATGTATTTAGTGAATGGATATATCCATAATGAAGCATCATTATCATTAATTAAAAGAGCTTATGATAGAGCTTATGAATTACATAATGGTCAATTTAGAAAGAGTGGAGAGCCTTATATTATCCATCCTTTAAATGTTGCCTGTATTCTTGCTGAACTACATGTAGAGCCAGCAACAATTTGTGCCGGATTATTACATGACGTAGTAGAAGATACTCAAATTTCTAAAGAAGAATTGGCAAAAGAATTCTCTGAAGACATTGCTGAAATAGTTGATGGTGTTACAAAGATTAGTAATTTAACATTTGTTTCATTAGAAGAAAAGCAAGTAGAAAACCATCAAAAGATGTTACTAGCTATGGGAAGAGACATAAGAGTTATTGTTGTTAAGTTAGCAGATAGATTACATAACATAAGAACTCTAAATTATATGCCAGGCGAAAAGAGAGAAAGAATTGCAAAGGAAACATTAGAAATTTATGCACCATTAGCTCACAAGTTAGGTATGTTCCGTATTAAGGCAGAGCTAGAGGATACAGCACTTAAATATGTTGATCCACAAGCATATAATAAAATTGCTGGCTTGATTAGAAATGATAACTCAGCAAGAATGAGTAATGTTGATCATACAATTAATGAAATAACTAAAATTTTAAATGAACAACATGTTGAAGATTATAAGATAAAAGGTAGAATTAAAAATATCTATAGTATCTATAAAAAGATGGTTAACCAAAATAAAGACTTTGAAGATATTTATGATATTTTAGCAATTAGAGTAATCGTTAATACAATTGGTGAATGTTATCATGTATTAGGTTTAATTCATGCTCACTATACACCAATTCCAAAAAGATTTAAGGACTATATTGCCGTACCAAAGCCTAACATGTATCAATCACTACATACTACAGTAATTAGTGATGATGGATTTACATTCGAGGTTCAAATTAGAACTAAAGAAATGGATGCCGTAGCTGAACTCGGAGTTGCTGCACACTGGGCATATAAAGAAGGCGTTGAATACTCTAAAGAAAAACAACAATTTGAAATTGCCCAAAAATTAAAATGGTATGGAGACCTTTTAAAGTTTACAGAAGAAGATAAAGCTGAAAATGCTAAGAATTATGTTGATGCAGTAAAAGATGATATTTTAAGCACTAATGTATATGTATATACACCTACAGGAGAGGTAATAGACTTACCTGCAGGTGCAACTCCTATCGATTTTGCTTATAAGATTCATACTAATATTGGAAATAAGACAGTTGGAGCTATTGTAAATAATCATATAGTAACTTTAGATTATGAACTTAAAAATGGAGATATTATTTCAATTAAGACAAATAAGAATTCATTTGGTCCATCTGAAAACTGGTTAAAGATTGCAAAAACAAGTCATGCTAAGCATAAGATTAAGAGCTTCTTAAATAAACAAAATAGAGACATCTTATTAGCTCATGGAAAAGAAATGATTGAAGAAGAATTCCATGCTGCTAAGATATTAGAATATAATTTAACAGAAGATTTCGCAAAGAATAATTTTGGTAAAAATAATATTAATACTCTAGATGACCTATATTTAGAAGTTGCAAAAGCTAATTTATCGCCTAAGACAGTTTTAACAAAATATGTTGGTTTAATCTCTGGTGATAATACTCAAGAGATGCAACTTAATCGTCAAATTGAAAGAAATCAAAAGATATTATCATCTAGTAATGAAACAGGAGTAATAGTAGAAGGCTTAACTAATCCATTAATTAAGCTAGGTTCATGCTGTAACCCTATTCCAGGTGATACTATCATTGGTTATGTTACAAAAGGTAATGGTATTGTTGTTCACCACATTGGATGTAAAAATTGTAAAACATTCCAAATGGAAAGAATTATACCACTTGATTGGGCATTAAACCCAGATAGAAAATATCCATGTTCTATTAAGATTGATGCGTCTTCAAATATTAACTTATTAGTTGATATTATGAATACTGTATCTCTAAGTAATATGTCAATCTTATCAATCAATGCGACAACTAATAAAGATTTAGAAACAACTGTTAAGTTAAAAGTTATGACTAAGAGTTTAACTGAACTAGAAAAAATGATTATTAATCTTAAGAAGATAAAATATATTTATAATATTGAAAGAGATAATCTATGAGAATAGTTGTTCAAAGAGTTAAAGAAGCATCATGTGTTGTTGATGGAAAGATTACAGGAGAAATAAAAAAAGGTTTTTTAATCTTTGTTGGTCTTAAAAATGGCGATACATATGATGATATGAAAAAATGTCTTAAGAAGGTAGTTGGCTTAAGAATATTTGAAGATGAAAATGGCAAAATGAATAAATCATTAAATGATGTAAATGGATGTTTATTAGCAATATCTCAGTTTACATTATATGCAGATGTAAAGCATGGTAATAGACCATCATTTACAGAAGCAATGGGATTTGAAGAAGCATCTAAAATGTATGATGATTTTGTATTAATGCTAAGAAATGAAGGAATTAATGTTGAAGTTGGCATCTTTGGTGCTGATATGAAGATTAGTTTGATTAATGATGGGCCTGTAACAATAATAATTGATTCAGAAAGCCTATAGGGAGGATTTTATGAAGCAATACGAATTTAATGGAGAATTATTTGATAACCTAGATTTGCTTGCTCAAGCATATATTGATAATTTTGAATCAGCAATGGATGATATTTATGCTAATTCAAAATTATTATTAAAGTTCGTAAGAAGAGTAACAAAGAATAAAAATTTCACAAAAGAAATAGCATCTATCCTTACTTATACTAAATATAAGAACAATGCTTTAACTTTTATTATCTATAATTTCTTAGATGATAAAAAAGTATATATCAATGGCAAAGAATTTACTTTAAAAGAGTTTATCGAATCATTAAAGCTATATCCAGATAAATCTAATATCTTAATTGCCTTTATGGAAGATTACGGTATTAGTAAAACATTTGCTAATGATGATGAGGATCAAAAGCTAGCAGTAGATGCTTTCTTTATTGAAAAACATTTTGATGATCCTTTTACAATTAAATATTTAAATACATATTATGATTATCAAATTATCGAATCATTAAATGCTCGTATTTCAACAATTGCTGTTAATGGTGAAGAATGCTTTAGAAGAGCAACAAAGGTTGCATTCAATGAAGACTTCCAATTAGGTATTGCTCATAAGCTTGGCTTTAGAGCTGCAATTGATATGCATAATGACTTCAACCCAATCTTTAAAGCAATTAAGCTTTTAAAGGAAAAGAAGGAAACTGAAGAAGAATATCTTAAGAAGATTATTACAGATACATTCTATTGGTGGTTATTAGATAATCTAGATAAATATGAACCTTTAAAGAAGGAAGCAAAGCCTACTTTTAAACGTTTACGTGAATTAAAGAAGGAAAATGATAAGTATCAAAAGATGATTGCTGAAAGAAAGATTACAGATATTTCTTTAGATTTATTGGCTGATCTTTCTAGATCAATTTATTTAAATTATTTAAATTTTGTTACTCTGTTTAGAAATGGTAAGATTAGAGTAAAAACTAAATATTCTGAAAATACTTATTCATTTGATAAGCCTTATTGTAAGACATATATTACAGCTGACTTTATGAAAGATCATATTGTTAAGCTATATAACCCATCTAATAAGGACGAAAGAAAAGTTATTACTGTAAATCCTTTAACAGGAAGAGAAATTGAACATGATGATATTAATCCAGAAGAACTAGATGTTGATGATATCAGTGAGGATAAGCCAGTATTAGTTAAGGTTGAAAATGAAAATATCGTTAATGAAATAAAATATGCAAAGAAGATTTTAAAGAGAAATAAGAGATTTGCAAACTATGCTATTTTCACTTCAATTATAAATTCTGTTATTGTTATTGCTGTAGCTATAGTAGGCTTAATATTATCTAATCAAGAAATTAAAGTTAATGGACTTGATGTTAATGCAGTAACTACAATTATTAATGAACAAAAGATATTAATATTTGCATTTATTGCTGTATTCTTAGTATTTTCAATATTGTTTGCAGGCATTTTAAATTCTTATACTAATAAGACATTAGCTGATGTTAATACATTAGAATTTATTAATAATGCTAAAACAAAAGAAAAAATCAGTCCTAAACAAGAGTCTAAATTAATTTATTTATTATCTACTGAAGAGAATTATAGATATTCTACTAAAAAGAAATATAAAGATATTAGATTTGTTCTTTGTATTTCTCAAGCTGTAACTGCTGCATTAGTTGCTGTAATGCTTTTAATTGCGCTTAAATCAATTACACATTTAGTTAAATTTGATGGAAATACATTATCACTTGTTTTAGCAACTTTTGTTGGTCCTTTAGCAGCATCAATACTTGTATTAATTAAGAAGAGAAATGGATGGATTTCATTTATTATTATTGATGCTATTGCTATTATTGCTGCTTGTATAATAATGTTATTAGGAGTTTAAAAATGAACTTATATATGATCAGCCTTGGTTGTGCAAAAAATCAGGTTGATTCTGAAATGATTCTAGGGCTTTTAAAGAAAAAAATGAATATTGTTGAAAATATAGAAGATGCAGATTTAATTGTCGTTAATACCTGTGCCTTTATAGAGCCCGCTAGAAAAGAAGCAATTGATACAATATTAAATGTTTCTGAATATAAGAAAAAGGATGCAAAGATAGTAGTTTGTGGATGCCTTGCTCAAAGATATAAAGATGAAATCCAAAAGCTATTACCAGAAGTTGATAGATTTATATCTATTGATGAATATAGTAATATAGGCGTTATATTAAATGATGTTATTAACTCTAATTTTAAAAATAATGATACTATATCACCTTTAAATAGAGTATTTACAACACCTTCTTATATGACATATGTTAAGATTAGTGAAGGTTGTTTAAACAGATGTGCCTTTTGTGCTATACCTCTCATTAGAGGTAATCTATGTAGTAGATATATTGAAGATATTGTTGAAGAAGTAAAATTACATATAAACAATGGAGTATATGAAATTAATTTAATTTCTCAGGATACTACAAAGTATGGATATGATATCTATAGAGAACTAAAAATCGTTGATTTATTAAAAGAAATAGTAAAGCTAGATGGTGATTTTAAAGTTAGATTATTATACCTATATCCTGATATTGTCACAGATGAATTAATTAATTTCATTAAGGATAATGATAAAATCATGCCTTATTTTGATATTCCTATCCAACATACAGAAGATCTTATATTAGATAAAATGAAAAGAAGAGGAAATAGAGAATATTTATTAAATTTATTTAATAAAATTAAAACTCTTATTCCAAATGCTATTATAAGAACCACTTTAATAGTTGGCTTTCCTTATGAGGAAGAAAAGGATATTAATTCAATGATTGAATTTATGAAAGATGTTAAATTCGATAGACTTGGTGCCTTCACATTTAGTTTAGAGGAAGGAACTAAGGCAGTTGAATATCCTAATATAATTTCTGAAAAAGAAAAGCAAGATAGATATGAAAAAATAATGGATGTTCAAAGAAAAATATCATTAGCCAAGAACAAAGAATTAATTGGTAAAGTATTAGATGATGTATTTATTATTGGATATGATGAGGAATCATTCCTTTATGTAGCAAGATCATATGCATATGCTCCAGATGAAATTGATGGCTGTATTTTTGTTGCCGCAAAAAATGAATTAAGCCTAGGACAAAGAATAAAAATAAAGGTATTAGACTGTGACGAATATACCTTGACAGGAGAAGAATATGTTTTTGAATAGAAAGAATATTAACGTATATTTATTTGATGTTGATGGGACATTATGTGTTGATGGCGTAATATCTGATTCTTCTAAAGATGCAATTGAAGAATTAAGAGATGAAGGTAACCTTGTTATGCTAGCAACAGGCAGATGCCAAGGACAACTTAAAGAAATTGTTGATCAGGTTAAGGTTGATGGATTTGTTCAAAATAATGGTGCTTACGCATTTATGGGTAAGGAAATTTTATTTGAATCTCCAATTAATCCTGAAACAATTTGGAAGTTACATAATGATGGATTAAATATTGCTGTTTTAACAAAAGATAGATATGTAAGATTCATTAACACAAATAAAGCATTTAAGAAATTTGCAGAAAGCTTAAAAATTGAAGAGCCAAAAAAGGCTGATACTAATGTAATTGATCATGATAAGATTTATTCATTAACTATATCAGCACTTAATTTAGAAGATATTCATCCAAGAAGATACCCTGATTTAAGATTTATTAAGGTATCTGATTATGGATATGATGTAGTAAATAAGGGTACTACAAAAGCTTCTGTTTTCTCAGTAATTAAGAATAAATATCCTCAAGGACATATTGTTGCTTTTGGAGATAATATGAATGATTATGAGATGCTAGATGAGGCTGATTTAAGCGTATGTATGCCTACTGCACCAGAAGAGTGTAAGAAGGTTTCATCTTATGTGACTAGAAGCCATGAGGAAGATGGAATTGAATTTGCAATTAATAATTTTGTTAAGAGGGTTATTGATTAATGAAAAGAATTAATCTTGTATTATATCATCCTGAAATACCACAAAACACAGGAAATATAATGCGTAGTTGTGTTGGCTTTAATGCTAAATTGCATCTAATAAAACCTTTAGGTTTTAAATTAGAAGAAAAACAATTAAGAAGAAGTTGTGTTGATTATTACGATTATCTAGATTATGAAGTATACGAAAATTTTGCTGATTTTAAATCTAAAAATGAAGGTATATATTATTTCTTAACTAGATATGGTCATAAGTCACCAAGTTCAATTGATTTTAATGGTGATGCTAAAAATGGAGAACAAATATATTTAATATTTGGTGCTGAATCTACAGGTATAGCATATGACATTTTAAAAGATAATTTAGATAGATGTTATAGAATACCTACAACAGATAAAATAAGAAGCTTAAATTTATCTAATTGTGCAGCAATTATGCTATTTTTATCTAGTGAACAAATAAACCCTAAGGATGTCGTTTTCTTAGATGAGCCAGATGTTTTAAAAGGTAAGAATTTTATTGAGAATGTAGATATATCTACTCTAGATTATAAGCACAAGGAAACAGGAGGATATTAAAATGGAAGTAAAGAATTTAAGTATTGAAAATTATAAAGATTTCATAAATCAAAAAGACATTGTTTTAGTTGATCTTTGGGCTCCATGGTGTGGTCCTTGTAGAATGTTAGGTCCAATTCTAGAAAAATTATGTAGTGAAGATTTTATTCAAGTGGGTAAAGTAAATGTTGATGATGATCCTGATATTGCTGAAGCATTTAGAGTTGAATCAATTCCTACTATAATTTTATTTAAAGAAGGTAAGTTAGTTGCTAAGGCTGTTGGATACCAACCAGAGGTAGCAATTAAGAATTGGATTAATAAAAATAAATAAAATTTTTTAATTAACATTTTCTTTTATATTTATATAAAAAGAAGTCATTTTTTTGACCTAGATGAAAAATCATTTAGGTCTTTTTTTATTGTTTTATAAAATCGTTCTTTTATGTTGATTTTAGTAAATTGACAAATATAAAAAAATAAATAAAATTATTTATATGAATAATAAAAATGAAATATTAAAATCATATTTTGGGTATGATAATTTAAAGCCAGAACAAGCTCAAATCATTGATTTTGTATTAGACAAAAAGGATACCATTGGTCTTTTACCCACGGGCTATGGTAAATCTATTTGTTTTATTATTCCTTCATTATTGTTAGAAGGAATAACTATTGTTATAACGCCTTTGATTGCTTTAATGGCAGATCAAGTCAATAATCTAAAGAAGAGGTTTATTAAGGCGGAATTTATCAATTCTTTGCAAACGAATATAGAAAAAGAAAATATCTATAATAGATTATTAAATAATAAAATAAAAATATTGTTTATTGCAGGAGAAAGACTATTTACTAAAAGATTTAGTGAAATATTAAAGAAAATAAATATATCATTAATTGTTTTTGATGAATCACATACACTCCTTTGGAGTGAAGATTTTAGATTTACATTATCAAGGATTCCAGAGTTTTTAAATAATTTTAAAAATAGACCTCCAATTTTGGCTTTAACTGCAACTGCGACTACGCTTACGATAAATAAGATTAATTCAATTTTAAGTTTAAAAAATCCCCAATTAGTCGTTGGAGATTGTGATAGAAAGAATATTTATTATAGAGTTATAAGAACTGACAATAAAGAAAGAATATTACTTTCATTATTATCTAAATATAAAACAAAAATATTAATATATTGTATGACAATCAAAAATTGTGAATATTTATATTATCAATTATTAGAATTAGGATATAATATAAGACTTTATCATGGAATGATGGAAAAGGACGATAAAATAAAATCACAAAATGATTTTTATTATAGTAAGGCAAATATTATGATTGCCACTAATGCCTTTGGAATGGGAATTGATATACCAGATATTAGATATGTAATAGAATATGATTTACCATCATCAATAGAAGATTATATTCAAAAAGTTGGTAGAGTTTCTAGAGATGGAAAATATGGTGAAGGAATATTATTATTTGATAGAAAAGATATATCAACTAATGAATATTTCATCGAAAATATAAAAAATGATAATATTGATAAAAAAGAATTAAACCAAATTAAGCTAGATAGATATCAAAAGCTAGATAAGATGATAGAATTGGCATTGACCGCAAAATGTCTCCATCAATTTACATCTAATTATTTTGGACATAAGCATCCTGGAAAGTGTATGATGTGTTCTAATTGTAAAAAATAAAAGCCGTTTTAATCAAACAAAATCAAAACGGCTTTTTATTATTGTAATTTTGGATCAGGTGTGTAATTAGTTTGAGCTGTGATATCCATGAATATAGGAATAACCATTGGCTTTCTATCAGTTCTTTGATAAATTACATCTGACAATTTTTCACTTAAAGAGTTTTTTAATTGGAATAGACTGACTTGTTTAACCTTTGCCATTTCTTCTAATAAATAATTCTTAGAATATTCAACAAAATCATGAGTTAATGCTTCACTATCTTTCATATAGATGAAACCACGTGAAACAACTTGAGGCTCAATTGGTATTGTTTTATTCTTTGTATCAATAGTAATGATTAGGGCAAACATTCCATCATCAGATAATACTTTTCTTTCTCTTAAGATAGAAGAAGAAATATCTCCAACTCCAGTACCATCAATATATACTTCACCAGCATGAACAGTACCAGCAACTCTCGCAGAATGGTCATTGATAGCTACTACATCACCATTTTCTAGAATAAATACATTATTCTTATCTACTCCAGTTTCAACAGCTAAGTCTCCATGTACTCTTTGCATACGATATTCACCATGAATAGGAATAAAGTATTTTGGTTTTATTAATGTTAGCATTAATTTTAGTTCACCTTGAGAAGCATGTCCTGTAGTATGTGTATCTATAATAGGAGAATGTGTTACAACCTCGGCACCATGTTTAAATAGTAAGTTGATAGTTCTATTAACTCCTTCTTGGTTTCCTGGAATAGGAGAAGAAGAGAAAATAATAGTATCAGAAGGAATAAGCTTTATAAGCTTATGGCTACCATTAGCAACTCTTGATAAGGCAGCAAGTGGTTCACCTTGACTTCCTGTACATAAAAGACATAATTCTTCAGGTTTATAATTATTAATTTCTTCAGGTGTAATAATTGTTTCCTTAGGTGCTTTAATATAACCTACCTGTTGACCAACTTCAATTGTTTTTTCCATTGATCTACCAAATATTGCAACATGTCTTTTTGTTTCAACACAAGCTTCAATAATTTGTTGAACTCTAAACATATTAGATGCGAAAGTAGCAACTATAATTCTTTCTTTTATCTTACTAAATAGATCCTTGATAGAAGCACCGATTTTTCTTTCTGAATCAGTAAATCCATCTCTTAAGGCATTAGTAGAATCTGAAAGAAGACATAGACAGCCTTCCTCACCTAGCTTAGATAATTTATCATATTCAGCAGCAGGTCCTACAGGTGTTAAATCAATCTTGAAATCTCCTGTATGCATAATTGTTCCAAGAGGAGTCTTGAAGCAAATTGCGAAAGAATCAGGAATTGAGTGATTTAATCTAATAAATGAAACTTCTACATCTTTGAATTTATAAATAAAGTGACTCTTAAATTCAACGATAGTAGTAGCTGATAATAATTCAGGATATTCTTCTAATTTATTTTCAATTAAATCAACAGTTACTCCGGCTGCATAAATTTTTGGTATTTTAACCTGTTTTAATAAAAATGGGATTCCACCAATATGATCTTCATGTCCGTGAGTAATAAAAAGACCCACAATTCTATGTTCATTTTCCTTTAAGTATGTGAAATCAGGTATAACGTAATCTACGCCTAATAAATGCTCGTCTGGGAATAGGATACCAGCATCAATAATAAATAGCTGCTCAAGGTAATCAATACAATACATATTTTTACCTACTTCACCTAAGCCTCCAAGAGCAAAAATACCGATTTCGGAACGGCTTTTTATTTTGTCCATTAGAAACCTCCTTAAATTGGTAAATAGTAATCTTATTTCATTGTAATTATAATATAATTACCCAAGATATTTCAAGCGATTTATGAAATATAGTTAAATAATAACGATTTCATAGAAATTAAAATAAAATTATGATATAATTTTTTCTGTATGACGAAAGGAATTAACAATATGAAAGCTACAAGAATGTTAATATCAACTCTTAAGGAAGCACCAAGTGAAGCAAAAATAGAATCTCATATTTTACTTTTACGTGCAGGAATGCTAAAAAATGAGGTTGCAGGTGTATATAATTACTTACCTATGGGTGTAAGAGTTTTAAATAAAATTGAAAATATTATTAGAGAAGAAATGGATAAATCTGGCTCTATAGAAATATTATGTAGTGCCCTTCAACCAAAAGAATTATGGGTTGAATCAGGTAGATGGATGAAATATGGTCCAGAGCTAATGAGATTAAAGGATAGACATGAAAGAGAATTCTGTTTAGGTCCTACTCATGAAGAAATATTTACTTCAATGGCTCGTGATTTAGTTAAATCATCTAAACAATTACCTATAACAATGTATCAAATTCAAACTAAATATAGAGATGAATTTAGACCTAGATTTGGTTTAATGAGATCAAGAGAATTTATTATGAAGGATGCTTATTCATTTGATAAGGATGAGGCAGGACTTGAAAAATCATACCAAAATATGTATGACACATACACAAGAATATTTACACGTTTTGGCTTAAATTTCCAAGCAGTATTAGCTGATACAGGAAATATTGGTGGAAATGGATCTCATCAATTTATGGCATTATCTGATATTGGTGAATCAGATATTGCATATTGTGAAGCTTGTAATTATGCTGCCGATGTAGAAAAGGCTACTTCAAAGCTTGATACATTTGAAGGATTAGCTGAAGGAAAAGTAGAAAAGATTCATACTCCTAATGTTGGAACAATTGAAGAATTAGTTGATTTCTTTAAGTGTGATGCAAAGAATTTCGCAAAGACATTAATCTATCATGATTTTATGAATGAAAAATTCATTATAGCTGTAATTAGAGGAGATAGAGAAATCAATCTAGTTAAGTTAGTAAATGAATCTAATTCAAATGAAAACTATCTTAAGATGGCAACAGATGAAGAACTTGCTGAGTTAGGCTTTGTTAAAGGATTCTGTGGTCCTCAAGGAAAAGATAAATTTGATATTTATGTAGACTATGAAATAGCTGAAGCCAAATCATTATACACAGGAGCTAACGAAAAGGATTACCATGTTAAGAATGTTAAATATGGTAGAGACTTTAATGGTAAGCTTTGTGATTTAAGAACAACAGTTGCTGGAGATTTATGTCCAGTATGTGGTAAGCCTTTAAAGATTAATAGAGGTATTGAGGTTGGTCAAATCTTTAAGCTTCAAACTAAATATTCAGAACCAATGAAGTGTACATATGTAGATGAAAAAGGAAATAATGTTCCAATGGTTATGGGATGTTATGGAATCGGTGTTACAAGAACACTTCAATCAATTGTAGAACAATATCATGATGAATTTGGTATTAAGTGGCCATTAAATGTCGCACCATATCATGCAGTTATTGTTCCTGTTAAATATGATGATCCAGCTCAAAAAGAATTAGCTGATAAATTACATGACACACTAGCTAATAATGGAGTTGAGGTTGTATTAGATGATAGAGATGAAAGACCTGGATTTAAATTTAAGGACTGGGAACTAATTGGTCTTCCATATATTGTTACAGTTGGAAGAAGAGCGGCTGAAGGTATCGTTGAATTTAAAGATAGACAAACAATGGAAAAGGTTGAAATGTCATTTGATGATGCATTAAATAAAATTGTTAGTGCTGTAAAAAGCCTATAAGAAGCAGGAAAACCTGCTTTTTTATTTTCTTTTAACCGAATACATTTAAAAAAATACCGAATACCTTATATCTATTTACTTAATTTTTTATATTAATATAATCTAGGTGAATGGAGGTAAAAATATGGAAATTATTAAAATAAATGATTTATCAAAAGATTATAAAGATGTTAGAGCCTTAAATAATGTTAATTTAGCAATTGAAGAAGGTATGTTATATGGACTTTTAGGTGTTAATGGCGCTGGAAAAACAACATTAATTAAAATATTATCAGGCCTAACTTCTAAAACAAGTGGTGATGCCTCTATAAAAGGCTTCAATTTAAGCCAAATGGATGAGATTAAAAAGATTGTTGATATTTCACCACAAGAATCTGCGGTAGCCCTAAATTTAACTGTTAAAGAAAACCTAATATTCTTTCAAGAAATATATGATAAAAAAGATAAAGAATATCTAGAATTTATTATTAATTCATTAGGACTTAAGGAAGTAATGAATAGAAGGGCTAAAACATTATCAGGAGGTTATCAAAGAAGATTATCAATAGCGATAGGTTTAGTATCTAAACCAGAAATATTATTCTTAGATGAACCAACCCTAGGTCTTGATGTTATATCAAGAAGAGAGCTTTGGAAAATAATAGAATATTTTAAAGGAAAAGTAACAATTATTTTAACTTCACATTATTTAGAAGAAATAGAAGCCCTATGTGATAAAGTGGCTATAATGTCTAAAGGAAATGTATTATGTGAAGGAACTGTAGAAGAGATTAAAAATATTGCGAATGAAGATTCATTTGAAGAAGCATTTGTAAAAATTGTAGGAGGCCAAGATGAAAAAGACATTAATATTTATTAAAAGAAACTTAATTGAAATGTCACGTGATCCACTATTATATATTTTCTGTGCTGGTTTCCCTATTTTAATGACATTGATGTTTCAAATTATTTTAAAATATTCTGGTGGAGAAACTCCAGTATTCGAGGTTAAAAGCTTAATACCAGGAATAATGATGTTTTCATATTCATTATTAATGTTAATGTCATCTCTTTTAGTATCTAAGGATAAGACATCAGCATTCTTAAAAAGATTATATACATCTCCAATGAAATCATATAATTATATTATTGGTTATTTTATTCCATTTTTAATCATTGGAATTATTCAATCTTTTATTTGTATTATTTTAGGATATATCTTTGGAAGTACTTCAGGTACAGGATTTACATCATTTCCTCAAGCATTACTATTAATTGTATCAATGTTACCAATAATGAGCTTTAATATTCTTTTAGGAATATTACTTGGTACAATATTAAATGATAAATCAGCACCAGCCATTACATCAATTTTCATTTCATGTAGTGGTGTAGTTGGTGGAGCATGGATGCCAATTGATACAATGGGTGATTTTGAAGCATTTGCCTCATATTTACCATTCTATCCTTCAGTTTATATTGGAAGAGTTATAACAGGTGCTTATCATACTATTCCAGATGAATTAGGAAATAGAATTCAATATGCATTTAGTGATAGAGGTGTAGTATTTTTAGTAATTACATTTATATATTTATTGGTAAGCGTTGTATCAGCTATAGTTGTTTTTAATAAAAAATTAAAGTCAGATAATTAAAAATAGTATATAATATAGGCTATGGAGGTGCCTATATGAAATGCTATACATTTATCGATAAAGATAATGAAGAAAAGGTATTAATATATGCTAGAGAGAAGAATGAATTAGTTAAAGATATTGAAGCATTAGTTAATTCATCCGCTATTTCACTTACAGGTATTAATGATAATCAAATAATAAAAATTAATCCATTAGATGTATGTTGTTTTATTAGTGAAAATAATAAAGTATTCGCACTTGTTGATGATAATAAATATCAAATTAAACAAAGATTATATCAGCTAGAAGAAATGGATATTAATAAATATTTTATTAAAATAAATCAATCATGTTATGCCAATATTAAAAAGATTCAATCATTTGAATCAACTATTGGTGGAGCATTAAAGGTTATATTTAAAAATAAATATATTGATTATATTTCTAGAAGAGAATTGAAAAATGTTAAAGAAAGGATGGGACTATAATTATGAATATATATGTAAAAATGTTTTTGCATCGTGGTCTTATCTTTTCAGGATTAGGGCCAATAGTAGCTGGTATTATTTATTTAATGTTAGAGGCCTCAGGAACCAAACTTAATTTATCTGGGTTTGATGTATTTTTAGCAATACTTACAACATATATTATGGCATTTGTACAAGCAGGAAGTAGTGTATTTAACGCTATTGAAAAATGGGGTAAGGCTAAATCACTTTTATGTCAAATGTCATCAATTTATGTAATATATATTATTGGCTATTCAATTAATCATTGGATTCCATTTAGATTAGATGTTATTTTAATTTTTACAATTTCATTTGTTACAATGTATTTAGCTGTTTGGTTTACTGTATATTTAATTACCAAAAAAGAATCTAAAAAGTTAAATGAAAAATTAAAATTTAAACAAGAAGAAATGAAAGACATCGCATGATGTCTTTTTTCTTATTTTGATTTATTGAATTAGTTTTATTATTTTAATATAATAAAAATAAGGGAGCCGTTTACATGAAAACAAAGAACGATTTTATTAAATTAGTAGAGGGAAGAGACAGCCAATATAAAGATGTTTATCTTATATTTGGTTATAAAGAAGATGTTGTAAGAGATGAAGAATCTAAAATAAAAATAGGTGGTAAGACCTATAGTGAGGTTTCAACTATCACTTATTTAAAAAGAGATTATACTCGTAAAAATTATGATAAGCTTGCCTCACTTCAAAAAGAATATTTTGAATTAAATAGAAGACAGCATGAAAAACCAAAGAAAATGAATAAATTATTATTTTTCTTCTTATTTTTGTTAGGAATTATACCTGCGATTATATACGCATGTGTAGTTAAATCAAAAAAGAAGAAACACATAGATAATAGTAAAAGAATGAATGAAATATTAGAAGAAGCTAAAAAATTATCAAGTGAAGAATAGAAGGTGTTATTTTGTCTAGTGAGATTGAAAGATTAAAAGAAGCAATAAAGGAATGTAATAAGATCGTTGTATTTTCTGGTGCAGGATTGTCTACTAACTCAGGTATTCCTGATTTTAGATCAGCAGATGGTCTATACAATCAAGAAACAAAAATTAATATTAGACCTGAAGAAATAATATCACATTCTTTCTTTGTATCTAATACAGATTATTTTTATGAATTCTATTTTGATAAAATGGTTTATAGAGATGCAAAACCTAATTTAGCACATAAATATTTTGCTAAACTAGAAAAGGAAGGAAAGATGTTAGCAGTAGTAACACAAAACATTGATAATTTGCATCAAGCTGCAGGAAGCAAGAAAGTAATTGAACTTCATGGCTCTGTTGAAAGAAATTATTGTATGAAATGTCATAAGTTTTATTCATTAGATGAAATATATAATGAAAAGCATCTAATACCTCACTGTAGCTGTGGAGGTATAATTAAACCAGATGTTGTATTATATGAAGAAAACCTTGATGACAAGGCAATCAATGGCGCAATAGATGCAATATCTAATGCTGATATGATGATAGTAGTAGGAACATCACTTACAGTATTTCCTGCCGCTGGATTTGTTAATTTCTTTAAAGGAAAATACTTAGTTCTTTTAAATAAAACTGAAACAAGATATGATTCTATGGCAACTATTGTCATTCATGATGATATCAAGAATGTGATTGAAGGCTTAGAAAAATAAAAAAACATATTTTACTTAAATATGAACAAATACATAAAAAAATAGTATAAAAATAGCACTTTATGGTATAATTAAGGTGCTATTTTTTAATTTGCAAAGTGCCACTTGACAAAAAACCAACTGTCAATTGGTGGTTTGAATTTACTTTTTTCAATATAATAAAGTCAGAAAACATAACAAGGGAGTGAAAATATGGGTATAGGTCAAAACTTAATGACAGCCAGAAAGAAAAAAGGCTTGTCACAAGAGGATGTTGCCAACACATTAGGTGTTTCAAGGCAAAGCGTAAGCCTGTGGGAATGTGACCAAACAATACCTTCATTAGATAATTTGATTTCATTATCAAAATTATATAATACAAGTATTGATATTCTAACAGGACAAAAACCATTTGAAGACGACAAAAATTCATTTTTAAATTCAAATGAGGATAAAGATTTACAAGAGGCAGCAATTATATCAAGTTATAAAAGATTACTCATTACTGCAATCTGTTTTGCAAGCTTTTCTTTATTCGTATTTTGGGTACCTGGTTTGGCAACAATTGTTACAGGATTAACAATTTTATTCTCTATATTATCAATGAGAAGAATTAAAACAAATAAAAACCTATTAACATTAATAATAGGCATAACACTTTTTGTGGCAAGTATATTTTGTTATATCAATTTTCAAACCATAATTAATATGTTTGGGGAGGTATTTATATGAAAAAAGTATTAAGTATTATTATTGCATTATTATTTTTATTATCATTAGCTTCATGTGGAACAAAATCATCTAAATCAAGTGATTCAGGTAATTATTCATACAACGATCCTGATAAATTGGTGTATTCAAATGAAAGATTAGCTTTGTATACAGTAAGCTATACATATAGAAATAATAAACAATCAATTAAAGATGAAAAGAGAACAATTAAAGTTAAAGTTTATGAGATTGGTGGATACATTGACTATGCATATGACAAAGATGAAAAATATGCACAATATGATTATAAGGTTCCAACTGATAGATTAAATGATTTTATTGATTATATCGATGAAAATGATAATTATTCTAATAAGAGAATGACTATCCAAGATGTATCATCACATTATTCAATTACTGATGGACAAATAGAATCATTAAGAAATAGATTACAAATGTATCAAGAGAGATTGGAAGATCCAAATTTAACATTAGATGATCAATTAAAGATTGAAGAACAAATAGATGAATTAACTATTCAAATTAATCAATTAGAAGCTAGACAATCATATTATAATGAAGATTATAATTATTCAACTGTAACAGTATATTATAGATATAAAGATACTGTAAATCCAGTTGTTAGAGTTATTGCTAATCTAGCAATTTATTTAGGAATAGTATTAATGATTGCAGCACCATTTGGAATCATTGGATTTGTCATTTTTATGATATTGAGAAAGAAGAATAAAAAGTAGCAGCATAAAGGATGAGTTTCGTATAGACGATTTTTCAAAATGACTACTTAGAGTAAAATCTAGGTAGTTTTTTTTTATGTATTAAAATAAAAAAAGCCACCTAATGTATAAAATAGACCCTATAAAGTAGACACATATAAAAAAAGGTGGATTCTACTTGAAGAGCACCCCTAAAGTTGGACTAGAAAAATCTAGAAAGACTTAGGGGTATTTTTATGAAATTAAAAGATGAAGATTTAAAAGGAATAGCAAGACTGGTAGATGGAGGATATTCATATACGAGAATAGCACCTAAATTTGGAATTATTTTTCTTCAATGAATTCTAAAAAGCTTCCTAGATATTTTTCATATCCTGAAAAATCATTTTTAACATCATCTACATAATCTAATTTGGATGCTTCGGGGTGACCTGCCATTAATCTAATGTAGAAGTTATAGAAATCAGTAATTTCTCCCTCTTTCTTTTCACCCTTAAACATATATATTTTTTTAGATATGTCAAATTTATTATCTACGTCTTCAAAGAATTTGTTTGAAACAACATCTAGTGTAGGATTAAATAGCCCCATACCTTTAATAGTTGAATAGTGATATTGCAAGTATGTGGCAGCTATTGCACCCTCTTCAAAGCCTAATACATATATATCATCTGATATTCTATATTTTCTTTTTAAATATGGAAGTAATTCATTAATTATATAATCGAAATAAATAATTGAAAGAACTGGTTCAACATCTTTACTTTCACCATTGTAATATGGATTTAGTTCAGACATTCTCCAATCAGGGATTTTAGGGGAATGGATACCTACTATGATTGATCTAGAATGAGAAGCAGAGACAGCCAAATCCATCTTTTTAGTTTTCTCATCTAAGAAGTCAAATAATAATTGACCATCAAATGCTAAAACACATGGATAATCATCTCTATTTGAATCATAGCCAAATGGTAAATTTATTGAGATTTTTAATATTCTTTTTAATTTTTGAACTGTTAACTTAAAACCCTCTACCATATTTAAAACCTCACTGATTTTATTATATAACAAAAATGTAAAAATGTGTTATTTTTTAGAATTTTGGCACTTACCACTTGACAGTGCTAAAAATATGATTATAATTAATGTTGTATTTGATTTTTGGAGGCATTATTATGACAGAGAAGAAAGAATTTAAAACTGAAACAAAGCGTCTATTAGATATGATGATTAATTCAATCTATACTCATAAAGAAATTTTCTTAAGAGAATTAGTATCTAACGCTAGTGACGCTATCGATAAGAGACATTATTTATCTTTAACTAACACTAATATCCCAACAGAAGATTATGAAATAAAGATTGAAGCTGATAAGGCTAATCGAACAATCACAATCACTGATAATGGTGTTGGTATGACTAAAGAGGAACTAGAAGATCATTTAGGTACAATTGCTAAATCTGGTTCGAAAGAATTCTTAGAAAATATCAGTAAAGAAAAAACACCTGATGTTGATATTATAGGTCAATTTGGTGTTGGATTCTATTCAGCATTCATGGTTGCTAAAAAGGTTAGTGTACTAACTAAATCAGTTAATTCAGATAAGGCATTCTTATTTGAATCAGAAGGTCTTGATTCATATGATATCTCTGATGCAGATAAAGAAGGATATGGTTCAGTAATTACACTTTATTTAAGAGATAATACTGAAGATAATGATTATGATAAATTCATGGATGAATATGAAATTAAACAACTAGTTAAAAAATATTCTGATTATGTAAGATATCCAATTAAGACTTGGGTTACAAAGACTGATCCAAAAGATGAAAATGATAAAGATAGCAAGCCAACAACTCATCAAGAATTAGAAACTATTAATTCAATGTTACCTATTTGGAAGAAAAATAAAAATGAAGTAACTGAAGAAGAATTAAATAATTTCTACATGACTAAATTCTTAGATTACCAAGCACCTATTACATCTATTCATGTTAATGTTGAAGGTAATATTACATATAATGCATTATTATTTATTCCTAAAAAGCCATTCTATGATTTCTATTCTGATAGAGATGAGAAGGGTCTACAATTATATACTAAGGGTGTATTTATCCTAGACAAATGTAAAGAATTAATTCCTGATTATTTAAGATTCGTTAAAGGCTTAGTTGATTCAGCTGACCTACCTTTAAATATTTCTCGTGAAATGTTACAAGAGGATAGAGCATTAAAGAAAATTGCTCAAAATGTTGAAAAGAAGGTTCTATCTGAATTATCTAGTATGTTAAAGAATGATAGGGATAAATATCTAGAATTCTATAAGGATTATGGACTAAATTTAAAATATGGTCTATATGAAAATTATGGAGAAAAGAAAGATAAATTAAAAGATTTAATCTTACTTAGAAGCTTTAATGAAGATAAATTAGTATCATTTGCTGAATATAAAGAAAAAATGCCTGAAGGTCAAAAGGCAATTTATTATGCAGTTGCTAAAGACAAGGATTCAGCAGCTAAATTACCACAAATGGAAATGGTAAAATCTAAAGGATATGATGTATTAATTTTATCTGATGATGTAGATGAATTCATGATTAATGTTTTAGCTGAATATGATGAATTAAAGTTTAAATCAATCAATAAAGATGATCTAGAATTATTAGATGAAGATGAAGCTAAAAAGATTGATGAAATGAAAGAAGAAAAGAAGGATTTATTAGCATCTATTAAAGAGGCTATTCCTTCAGCTAAGGATGTTATTTTATCTAAGAGATTAGTTGATGCAGCATGCTGTGTATCATCAACTGGTGAAATTACATTTGAAATGGAAAGAGTATTAAAATCTCAAAATAGAGATGTTAAGGCTGATAGAGTATTTGAAATTAATCCAAATCATGAAGTATTTAAGAAATTAGAAGAGGCATATAATACTGATAAGGATTATGCAAATAAGCTTGTAAATATTTTATATAATGAAGCTTTATTACAAGAAGGAATCTTACCAGATGATCCAAAAGCTTTCGCAAGCGATATTACATCTTTAATTTTAAAATAATAATTATTAGGATCTAGTATTTACTAGGTCCTTTTTTCAATTTATAATGATAATATAGGTATGATTATGAAAGATATTAGATTTATTAATTCAAATGTTTTAAAATTAATAGCTTTAATTACTATGATTATAGATCATATTGGATATTTATTCTTTCCTGAATTAATTGTATTTAGAATAATAGGAAGAATATCTTTTCCATTATTCGCTTTTATGATTGCCATAAGTGCCCATTATACTAATAATAAGTTTAAGCATTTTATGCTCATATTTATAACGGCAATTATTTGTCAGATGACATATTTTATATATGATAATGATTCTAATTATCTAAATGTATTAATTACTTTTTCATTGTCTACAATTTTAATATATTCGCTAGATTATATTAAAAAATGTTTTATTGGAATAGAAGAAGATAAAAAAATATCAGATAAGATTATATCTATATTATTTTTTGCATCATTAATAATTTTTTCAATTTTTATTAATTATAAATTTAGATTAAGCTATATGTTATTTGGAGTATTACTTCCAGTATTTATTAGTATATCTTTCTTAGATAATACAAAATTAGAGAATACAAAAATTAAATTTATTATTGATAATAATATTTCTAGGACAATAATATTAGCTTTAGGAATAATTCTAATTATTTTTGAAGATCCATTTATAATATCAAATATAAATATTCAATATTTCTTGTTTTTAGCGATACCTTTTGTAATTTTATATAATGGTAAGAAGGGTAAATATAATCTAAAATATTTAT
>JAFRXJ010000048.1 GCA_017441525.1 Acholeplasmatales bacterium
ATGGCGCAGATAAAAGGATTCTAACCTTCGACCTTCCCCTTAGGAGGGGGACGCTCTGTACAGCTGAGCTATATCTGCAAGTGTATAAATTATATATTAAATTTTAGTGTGATTCAATCCGTTCGAATCCAACTAAATGGCCGGAGCTATATCCACTCTGTTGGCAAAAGTGTTGGCAAGAGTACCTATATATACCCTAGTTCACATTCAACGCGCTCCAAACCTAAGCAATAAAGCCACATTTAATGTTTAGGAACCGGATGTAGCATTTTACTTAGGAGGCGAGTCCTCTATCCTGCTGAGGTACAAGTCCATATATAAAATTAGTGATAAATATTACCTCTAAATTATATTAAAATTTAAGTTGAAAATCTAGTTCAATTTGCCTCGAAAGTCTACAACTATGGAACACGGCAGTCTACAACTATGACGCGTTTGGTGGCTGGTTTGGTGGCTGGAAATGAAGTACCACCTCTATGCTAGTTTGCCTCGAACAAAAAAACTAGGTAGAAAGCCAAATATTTTATTAGAGACTTTGTTCTAATACATCATCTTAGGAGGCGAGTCCTCTATCCTGCTGAGGTACAAGTCCATATATAAAATTAGAGCTAAATACTACCTCTAAATTATATTAAAATTTAAGTTGAAAATCTAGTTCAATTTGCCTCGAAAGCCTACAACTATGGAACACTTGCAGTCTACAACTATGACGCGTTTGGTGGCTGGTTTGGTGGCTGGAAATGAAATACCCCCTCTATGCTAGTTCGCCTCGAACAAAAAAACTAGTTAGAAAGCCAAATATTTTATTAGAGACTTTGTTCTAATACATCATCTTAGGAGGTTGGGGTTATATCCTGATTAACTATGGGACCATGTATTAAATTATATGTGGATATAGCATATACCCTCAAAGGCGAAATTGCAACATCAATGTTGCATTTTTTGTTGCGTTTTGAGGGTAGAAGAAGCTATAAGTCTTGTAGTTAAGCCATTATTTTTGGATATACCACTACCTTAGGAGTGGTCTGTTATATCCGTTTAACTATCAGGGCATTTAAAAATAACACAATAATTATATCATATTTAATAAGTTGTTAAAATAATTTTATTTGTATGAAAATGCTCTTAGTTTTACCGCATTATCACTTTATGATAAAATAAAAGATAGGGGAAGTGATATGATGAAAAAGATAGGGATAATGCTTTATACATTATTAGCTGTTTTAGTTTTAGTATCTTGCTCTTCAAGTAAGAAGAAAAAAGAAGAAACAGATAAGGGTATTAAAGTAAACATCGTTGACGAAATTAAATTTGATAAATCATATGATGATCAAATGGAAGATGTTCCTTTTGATAATCCTAATATGTATCAAAGCACATATATGGATGTTGATCCTGATTTTGCAGTTACAGTAGAATCTACATCTAGATTATTCTCATCTAGTGAATTAGCTAGTAGTGTTTCTGCAAAAGATTCTAAGGGTCAAAATGTTAGTTTAAATGTTCATTCATTAAATGATGCTGAAAAAACATTATATGAAATTAAAGCTGCTGGTGGATATAAGCCAGGAGATGCATATACAATTGAACTTCCAAATGTAGATACTTTATTATTTGAGGGAAAGTCTCCTGAAATAAGAAAGATATTATTTACAGTTAAGGAAGAAGAAAAAGATAATGCAAAATTAAAAATTAATTATACAAATTATGATTTTAACAAAGTAACTCACTTTGAGGGCTTTGGTGATTATAACACATACCTATATTATTCAGGTGATGATCTTGATTGTTCTGCTGGAGATATTATAATGTTTTCAGATGGTGATAATGAGAAGGTATATATTAAAGTAAAGAGTGTATCAACAGAAAATGGACAATATAAAATATATTATGAAAGCGTTGATGTATCTGATATATTTGAAGAATTAGATGTCCATATTGATAATAGAGAAGTAGATATTGAAAATGATTTTGTATTAAATGATATACAAGAAATAGCTGAACAAATTAAGAATTCAGAAGCTACATGGACATATTGTTATGCAGTAGCTGACGCGTATGGATTCTTACCTCATTTATCTGATTTTATTGATCAAGTATCATTTAATTTCTCATTCAAGGCTACTGGAAATTCATTTACTTTAGGTGCTGAAGCTACATTTACTTATACAGATAGTAAGGGATGGAGAACGGTAGGTGTCTTAAGATTTGAATGGCAAAAGACTTTAAATGTCAGTGGAGATGGAGAAATTGAAACATTCTTAGGTATTCCAATTGGAGTAAGTATGAATTGTTCAGTTGGAACTGATACTAGATATTCTGTTCAATTTTGTGTAACAAGAAAGAATAAGAAATTTAAATCTTATAATACTGAAGATACACCAAAGAATCTTGATATGGATAAGGCTAGAGAAGCCGTAGAAGATTTACAAAATGGTTTCACTAGACTAGAAGAATTTGGTTACAAAAAAGATGTCGTTGTTGGTGATACAATAATGATTAATGTGGGTCATATTTCATTTAAATATGGTTGGTTCTCAGCTGATTTTGATTTATATGCATGCCTAAAATTCCAAACAGACATTACAATAGGTGCTAAATATACTTATAGTACACATGAAGTATTAATTAGTTATTCAACTTCTAGAAGTGAACCAGAAGGACCAAAAGAAGATTATTCAGATTCTGCAGTTTCACCTTCAGCTGTTAGTGCGAAGACATTAAATTTCTATTTATGTGGTACTTTAGGTATTGAAGCATATTTAAAATTAAGAATGACAATTTATATTACAGGATTAAAATATATCGCAAATCTTGCTTTAGATGTTGATGCTGGTGTTTATTTTGATTTATCAGGAATGGCAACTGGTGGATATAATTTTAATACTGGACAGTGGGATGGCAATTTTGGAGTATCCATCGAACCAGGAATATTCTTTAGAATATCTTTAAGTGTTAATTTAGTTTGGGTAGTGCACTTTAACTGGGAATTATATGGCGTTAGATATCCAATGTTTAAATTAGGTTATAAATTTGATATTAGAGAAAGATCTACAAATGAAACGCTAGAATTAAATCTAAAAGAAACTGAAATAAATAATACTAATATGTTAGTGTTTGATGCGGTTGATGGTGGATCTTTATCAGTTTCTGCAAAGCAATTTAAATATGATGAACAAATAACATGGTTTGAAACTGGAAATGGAAACAATAAAGAAACATATAGATTATTTACAGAAATTAAATCAAATTCATCAGATTTAACAATAGAAAATGGTAAATTGATTATAAGAGATGGAGTAGCTGAAACAAGCGGTACTATAACTGTTAAGGTTAGAACTAATCCATTTAGAGAAAGAGAAACTATAATTAATTTTCACTATAAATCAAAAGATGCTAGAAATGTAACATTTGATGGTCAAAATTCTACATCTTATTTTCCAGGACAAAAAATATCGTTCCCAGCACCTCAAAAGAGAGAAGGATATGTGTTTAGAGGCTGGTCTTTAAATGGTGAATTAGTTGATTATAAGAATGGCTATACAATGCCTGAAAATAATATCAACTTTGTAGCTGAATATCTAGAAGATAAGTATTACACAGTTAAATTCTATGATGGAAAGAATAATTTGGTATTCACAGCATATGTAAAGACATTAGAGGATGCAGCAACTCCAACTGTAGCTATGAGAGATAGATTTATGGATGAAGACTATGTATTTGTTTGTTATGACAAAGAATTTAGTGCAGTAACATGTGATCTAGAAGTCCACGCCATTTACGAAAGGAGTGGAGAATGATGAAAAAGATATATAGATTTTTATTAGTATTACTTGTAGTTATTACATTAGCATCTTGTAATAAAAAAGCTACAAAAGATGATAATAATAATTCTAATGATAATAACATTTCAAAATATGAACCATTAGTTACTTCATTTAATCATAATAAATCAATTAAGCAGTTAAAATTCATCAATATTCCAGAAGAAGCAATTCAAATCGGATATTTTGGTTCTAGTAATATTTTATTAGAAGCAGAATATATAGACGGTACAACTGATAGAATGCATATTACAGAAAAGATGTTTTCTGAAGATAAATTAGATGAATTTAAAACTCCAGGTAAAAAATATTTTGATTTTGTATATATGAATAATCATATTCCTCTAAGATTTGAATTAAAGGAAGCAGAAACACCTGCAAAATTCACTGTTAATTTTGTAGATAAAGATGGTAATTTATTAGAATCAAAAACAGTAAAATATTTAGATGGTGTTAAATACACAGGTAATAAGAATCTAAGTTATGTATTTAATAATAGATATTATAAATATGTTGATAAATGGGATCAAAACCTAAATCATATTTATGCTAATATCACAACTAAGCCACTATTTGAAGAGTGTGCAATAGAATATAGTTATGATGATTATTATAAAGAAAATGATTATCTATATAATGTTGTTGCAACATCAGGAACTGCTGATGCTAAAAAAGCATTGGTATATATAGGTAGATTAAATAATTCACCTTTAGTATCTTTAGGAACAAAGACAAGAGAACATTATAAAGATACTGAATATGAATATGATATTGATAAAAATGTTAGTAAACCTAATTTCTTATATGCATATAGTAATACTGTAAAAAATAGAGTATTGAATGCATATTATCATGAAGTTATGCAACAACCATTCTATGATTCGTATGTATTCAACGCATATTTATTAAGCATTGATTCAACAAATTTCATTAGAGATTTATCAGATGTAGGATTTAATCCAACATCACTTTCACCTATAAGTAGAAGTGGATATGAAACTTCATATAAATCATTATTCAATATCATGTATGTTGATCCACTATATAATACATATATGGCTGATAATAGTAATCTATTAAGTCTTCAAGAAGATGACTTATTAGGTAATTATGAATTATGCTTAATGGCTGATTTAGATATATATTTATATTTAGATTTTAGTATCCAAAATGATTATGGAACTTATAATTATTATTTAAGTAATGTACAATTAGCAGTTACATATGTAGCTGAAACAGTAAGAATGGATTATGTTTATAAAAAAGATAATAATGAATCATATTCAAATGATTTATTAGTAAGTAATGCAATCTTATCTGATACATTAACTTTATCATTATAAAAAAGATGGCTTCTCGCTTTATAGTGAGAAGCCATTTTAATTTAATATTACTTTTTATATGAATCAAATAATTTTTGGAATGCTGGTAAAGAATTTTCGATTGTTTTAGTAGATACGCAGTATGCTAATCTAACATATCCTGTAACACCAAAGTTATCACTTGGAACAATAATAATATTGAATTCTTTAGCTTTTTCCATGAATTTATATGCATCAGATTCAAGTGCTTTCATAAATAAGTAGAATGCACCTTCAGGTTTAACACATTCATAACCAATCTTTGTTAATCCATTATAAATTAAATCTCTATTCTTTTGATATTCATTCATATCAGAAGTTAAATCAGCACATAGCTCAATAGCATGTTGCATTAAAGAAGGAGCACAAACATAACCATATGCTCTACCTGCACCAAGGCATGCTAGATATAAATTCTTAGAATCATATGCTTTATCAGGTACTAGAATATATCCAATTCTTTCTCCTGGAAGTGATAAGCTCTTTGAATATGAATAACATACAACTGTGTTGTCATATAGATTTGGAATATGTGCTACTTTTGCATTACCATAAACAATCTCTCTATATGGTTCATCACAAATAATATAAATTGCATGATTATATTCTTTTTCTTTTTGTCTTAAGAAATCAGCTAATTTATTTAAATCAGCTTCTGTATAAACAACACCAGAAGGGTTGTTAGGAGAATTAACAATAATAGCTTTTGTGTTTTTGTTAATAACATTCTTTAAATCATCAAAGTTAATACCAAATGTTTCCATATTAGGTTTAACAACCTTGAATGTAGCTCCAGCACCTTCAACGAATACTTTGTATTCAGTGAAATATGGAGCTAAAGCTAATATTTCATCATTAATAGATTCAGTAATAGCTCTTAATGTTATACAAAGTGATGCGGCAGCACCACAAGTCATATAAATATTATTTAATGAATAATTTGTTTTAAATCTATTATTTAAATCCTTAGCGATATTTTCTCTTGTATTATTATCACCAGGGGCAGAAGTATAACCATGAGAATATGTATCGTCTCCTGCTTCAATTATTTTAATTAATGCTTCATTAAGCTTTGGATTAGGCTTAACTGATGGATTTCCTAATGAGAAATCATATACATTATCAGCACCAATTTCTAGTTTTCTTTGTTTAGAGAATTCAAATAATTCTCTTATTATTGATCTATTTGAGCCTAAGCCCAACATTTCCTTATTCATAATATACCTCCAGAAAAATCAATTAATATAATACTATAAAATATAGATATAATCAATCAAAGAATAAAAATCTCTAAAAAATAACTATTAATATAGTTAAAAATTTGGTATACTCAAAAATGTAAGTTTAAGCGAGGTGTATGAAAAATGTATGATTTAAATTATCTAAAAAATTTCTTTAAGGGTGATTTATTTGCGATGAAGCAATTAGGGGCAGAAATAATTGATGCCCATGATGATTATGCAAAATGTTCTTTTAAAGTAGAAAAGAATCATCAAAATGCAAAGAATACAATTATGGGTGGTGCATTATTTACTTTAGCAGATTTTACATTTGCGGTAGCTACTAATCAGCATGAAGAATACTTGACCGTATCTACAACTGCAAGTATTAGCTATTTTAGACCTGGCTTAGGAGAAATTATATATGCTGAAGCAAATAAAATAAGAGATGGAAAGACAACTTGTTTTTATGAAGTTTCTATCTATAATGAAAAGAATGTTTTAATTGCTAAAGTAAGTATAAGTGGAAATCACATTGCTAATTAAATATTTAATTAATATTTATGATTAAGTGTGATATAATAACAAATATAGTTTTATGAGGAGGATATAATCAGTTTTTGATTATAGCAAAGAAGTATTATGAAAAAATTATTAATTGGTAATGCTGCAGTAGCAAGAGGTGCTTATGAAGCAGGATGTAGTGTTGTTTCTTCATATCCTGGTACACCTTCAACTGAAATAACTGAATCAATGGTTGAATACACTGATGTTAATGTTGAATGGGCACCAAATGAAAAGGTAGCTGCTGAAGTATCTATTGGAGCATCTATGGCAGGTGCTAGAGCAATGTCATGTATGAAGCATGTAGGTTTAAATGTTATGGCAGACCCATTATTTACAGTATCTTATATTGGTGTAAATGGTGGTTTAGTATTCTGTGTAGCAGATGACCCTGGTATGCATTCAAGCCAAAATGAACAAGATTCACGTCATTATGCAAAAGCATCTAAGGTATTAATGCTTGAACCATCTGATTCAAAAGAATGTAAAGATTATACAAAGCAAGCATTTGAATTATCTGAAAAATTTGATTCTCCAGTTATCTTAAGATTATCTACTAGAGTTTCACATTCTCAAAGCTTAGTAGAGATTGAAGATAAGATTGATTATAAATTAAAGGATTATAACAAAGATATTGCTAAAAATGTTATGATGCCTGGTAATGCAATTAAAAAGCATGTAATTGTTGAAAAGAGACATTTAGATGAGGTTGCTTTTGCAAACGAATCTAATTTAAATACAATTGAAAATAATAAGAAGAAGATTGGTGTTATCACTGCAGGTATTTCTTATGTATATTCAAAAGAAGCTTTAGGTGATAATGTTGATTATTTAAAGCTTGGTATTGTTAATCCATTACCTACAACAAAGATTATTGATTTCTGCAAGAATCATGAAAAGGTATTTGTTATTGAAGAATTAGATCCATTCATTGAAGAGCATGTTAGAGCTTTAGGTGTAACTAATGTAATTGGTAAAGAAGTATTTACATTACTTGGTGAATATACACCTAAGATGATTAAGAAGGCTGTATTAAATGAAGAAGGACCTGAATTTAATGAAATAAAAGAAACAATCCCTATGCGTCCTCCAGTAATGTGTCCTGGTTGTCCACATAGAGGAACATTCTATGTATTAAAGAAATTAGGTTTAGTTGTATCAGGTGATATTGGATGTTATACACTTGGTGCTGTAGCTCCACTTCAATCAGTTGATTCAACTATTTGTATGGGTGCATCAGTTTCTGCAGGCTTTGGTATGGCTAAGGCTCGTGGAAAAGAATTTAATAAGAAATTAGTATCAGTTATTGGTGATTCAACATTTATCCATTCAGGTATTACTGGATTAATTGATATCGTTTATAACAAGGGTGCTAATACAATTATTATTTTAGATAACTCAATCACAGGTATGACAGGTCATCAACAAAACCCAACTACAGGTAAGACAATTAGAATGGAAGAAACTACTCAAGTTAACTTAATTAAATTAGCTGAATCAGTAGGTGTTAAGAGAATTGTTGTAGCTGATCCATTTGATGTTAAGAATTTTGAAAAGGTTGTTAAGGCAGAGGTTGAAGCTGATGAGGTTTCAGTAATTATTGCTCAAAGACCTTGTGCATTATTAAAGGGTGTTAAATACATTGGCAAGTGTGAAGTATCTGACAAGTGTAAGAAGTGTAAGCAATGTATGAAGTTAGGTTGCCCTGCAATTTCTAATGTAGATGGAACTATTATTATAGATAAGAATCAATGTAACGGATGTGGCTTATGTATGAATGTATGTCCATTCGATGCAATAGTTAAGGTTGGTGAATAATATGAATATTATGATTGTTGGTGTAGGTGGACAAGGAACTTTATTAGCATCTAGAATTTTAGGTAACATTGTTATCGAAGAAGGATATGATGTTAAGGTATCTGAGGTTCATGGTATGAGCCAAAGAGGTGGTTCAGTAGTTACTTATGTTAAATTTGGAGATAAAGTATATTCACCAATTATTGATAAGGGTGAAGCTGATATTATCTTAGCGTTCGAAATGCTAGAAGCTTATAGAGCTCTACCTTATCTTAAAAAGGGTGGAAAGATTATAGTTAATAATCAAGAAATGAATCCAATGCCAGTTATTATCGGTGCAATGGAATATCCAAAGAATATTTTAGAAAAGCTTTCTGAAGTAGTTAATGTTGAATGTGTAGAAGCATTAGAATTAGCTAAGCAAGCTGGAAATATTAAAACTGTAAATGTAGTATTAATTGGAGTACTTGCTAAGAGTACTAATATTAAATATGAAAAATGGGTTGAAATTTTAAAGTCAACTGTTCCTGCAAAATTATTAGATGTTAATTTAAAGGCATTTGATTTAGGATATAATCTTAAATAATAAGGGAGAAAAATAGTATGTATTTTCATAAAGATTTCGAATGCATGCCAAAAACAGATTTAAAAAAGTTACAAAGTGAAAAGCTTGTTAAGCAAGTTAAATATGTTTATGATAATGTAGAATGTTATAGAAAAAGAATGGATGAAGCTGGAATTAAGCCTGAAGATATTAAAGGAATTGAAGATTTAAAAAAGCTTCCATTCTCTTATAAATCTGATTTAAGAGACTATTATCCTTATGGTTTATTTGCTAAACCATTATCAGAAATAGTTGAGCTTCATGCATCAAGTGGTACAACAGGAAAAAGAATTGTTGTAGGATATACTAAAAATGATTTAGAAATGT
Organism: Acholeplasmatales bacterium; assembly: GCA_017441525.1. Lineage (GTDB taxonomy): Bacteria > Bacillota_I > Bacilli_A > Acholeplasmatales > Anaeroplasmataceae > Anaeroplasma. Next base: position 9,698 of record JAFRXJ010000048.1, read on the forward strand.
GGGCTGATTGTACAGCTCGTATGCTAACATCTATTGGAGCTACTAAAGATGATATAGTTCAAGTAGCTTATGGATATGGTTTATTCACTGGTGGATTTGGACTTCATTATGGTGCTGAAAAATTAGGTTTAACTGTTATTCCTATTTCAGCAGGTAATACTGAACGTCAAATTGAAGCAATGATTGACTTTAAAGCAACAATCTTAGCTTGTACACCATCATATGCCCTATATTTAGCAGAAACTGCTGAAAAAATGGGTGTTGTTGATCAATTAAGTTTAAAGGCTGGTATCTTTGGTGCTGAGCCTTGGACAGAAGAAATGAGAAAGCAAATTGAAGAAAAATTACATATTAAAGCATATGATATTTATGGATTAACTGAAATTGTTGGTCCTGGTGTTGCATATGAATGTAATGAACAAAAAGGAATGCATGTTAATGAAGATCATTTCATCGTTGAAGTAATTGATCCAAATACATTAGAACCAATTGAAGAGGAAGGCAAGCTTGGTGAATTAGTATTTTCAACAATCGATAGAGAAGGTGCTCCTCTTTTAAGATATAGAACAAGAGATTTAGGTGTTGTTCAAAAATCTACATGTAAGTGTGGAAGAACATTTGTAAGATTGTCTAAGCCACAAGGAAGATCTGATGATATGTTAATCATTAGAGGTGTAAATGTATTCCCATCTCAAATCGAAGGTGTATTATTACAATATTGTGATAAGGGTATAACTGCAAATTATCAAATTGTTGTTGATAGATTAAATAACAATGATACATTAGATATATTTGTTGAAATGGCTCCTGATCTATTTGCAGATGATATGGCATCTATTGAAAGATTACAAAAACAATTAGTAGATAAATTAAGAAGTGTTTTAGGTATTGGTGCTAAGGTTACACTTGTTAACCCTAATTCAATAGCTAGAAGCGAAGGAAAAGCTAAGAGAGTAATTGATAAGAGAAAACTTATTTAAGGAGGATATTAATTATGGTCGTTAAGCAACTTTCAATTTTTTTAGAGAATAAGGCTGGAGCAATCGCTCATATTACTAATTTATTAGGAAGAAACAATATTAATATTCGTTCACTTCAAATTGCTGATTCAGCTGATTTTGGTATCTTAAGATTAATTGTTGATGATGTTAATAGAGCACTAGAATTAGTAAAAGAAGAAAATTATACAGCTAAATTAACTGATGTTATTAGTGTTGTAGTTCCTGATAAGCCAAATGGATTAAATGAATTATTAAGAATCTTAACAGAGAATAGCATTGAAATTGATTATTTATATGTATTCATCGGTAAGAATAATTTAGGAGCACAAGCTATTTTAAAAGCTCCAAATATTGATGAAGTTGAATCATTATTATTAAATAATTATTATTAGGATGTAGTTTTAGGAGAAAGAAATGACAATAGTAGATTTATTAGAAAATAATGCTAAGCTTTATCCAAACGAAGAATGCTTGGTTGAATTAAATCCTCAAATTGTTCCAGAACAATATAAAACATGGAGAGAATATTCATTAGTTGAACCAACTTCAGCTACTGAATATAGAAGAAGTATTACATGGAAAGAATTTGATGATACAGCCAATAAATTTGCAAACCTATTAAAGGATAAAGGTATTGTAAGAGGAAATAAGGTTGCAATATTATTAATGAATTCATTAGAATGGTTACCTATTTACTTTGGTATTTTAAAGCTAGGTGCTCTAGCTGTACCTATGAATTATAGATATACATCTGATGAGATTAAATATTGCCTAGATTTAGCAGATTGTAACGCATTAGTATTTGGTCCTGAATTCATTGGTAGAGTAGAACCAATTGCAGACCATACACCACTTGTTAAGACATTAATATTTGTTGGAGATGCTTATGTTCCATTTGCTGATCATTATAATCAAATTATTAATAATTATCCTGCAAAAAAGCAAGATATTAAATTAGATGAGGAAGATGAGGCAGCTATTTACTTTTCAAGTGGTACTACAGGCTTTCCAAAAGCAATCTTACATTTACATAAGGCATTAATTTCTTCATGTAAGTGGGAACAAAAACATCATGGTCAACAACATAATGATATATTCTTATGTATTCCACCTCTTTATCATACTGGTGCTAAAATGCACTGGTTTGGTTCACTTATTTCATCATCTAAGGCTGTTATTTTAAAAGGTATTAAGCCTGAATGGATTATGTCAGCTATTAGTGAAGAAAAGTGTACAATTGTATGGTTATTAGTACCTTGGGCTCAAGATATTCTAGATGCAATTGATAGAGGAGATATTGATTTAAAGAAATTCAATACAGATCAATTAAGATTAATGCATATCGGTGCTCAACCTGTACCACCATCATTAGTACAAAGATGGTTAAAGGTATTCCCTAACCAACAATATGATACTAACTATGGCTTATCAGAGTCTATTGGACCTGGTTGTGTACATTTAGGTGTTGAAAATACTGACCACGTTGGCGCAATTGGTGTTCCAGGTTATATGTGGGAAGTAAAGATTATGGATGGGGATAAAGAAGTTACAGAACCTGAAGAGGTTGGAGAGCTTTGTGTAAAAGGCCCTGGTGTAATGGTATGTTATTACAAGAATAAAGAAGCAACTGATGAAGTATTAAAGGATGGCTGGCTATATACAGGTGATATGGCTAAGCGTGATAAGGACGGATTTATCTATTTAGTAGATAGAAAGAAAGATGTAATTATCACTGGTGGTGAAAACCTATATCCAGTTCAAATTGAGGATTTCATTAGAAAGCATGATAAAGTTAAAGACGTTGCCGTAATTGGTCTTCCTGATGAAAGATTAGGAGAAATTGCTTTTGCAATTGTAGAGCCAAAAGACGGAATGGAATTAACTGTAGAAGAAATAGAACAATTCACATTTGATCTTCCAAGATACAAGAGACCTAGAAAGATAGTTATCGCTAAGGTACCAAGAAACGCAACTGGTAAGATTGAAAAACCAAAGCTAAGAGAAAAATATATTGGAAAATCATTAGTTCAAATTCAAATTGAAAAATAATAAAAATAAGCTTTTAATCGAAACGATTAAGAGCTTTTTTCTTTATTTACACATTTTTTATTAATACAATGTGTAAAAATTACACACTTATCTCTAAAATAATGTGTAAAATATATAAAAAATATATTAAATGATATAAATTATATGCTAAAATAGTAATGATATTTGACTTTTGGGAGGACAATATGGATTTATTTGTAAAAATATTATTTATTGCTATATTTTTCGCAGCAACAATCTTCATTGGATTTTACTGTAGAAAGAAAGCAACAAATTCCAATGATTTCGTATTAGGTGGAAGAAATGTTGGTCCATGGCTATCTGCATTCGCATATGGTACATCATATTTCTCAGCTGTTATCTTCATTGGCTATGCCGGTTCATTTGGCTTAAAATTTGGTGTTTCAGCATTCTGGATTGGTATAGGTAATGCCTTAATTGGTTCATGGCTAGCATGGGCATTACTTGGTAGAAAAACAAGAATTATGACTCAGCATTTAAATTCTTCAACAATGCCTGATTTCTTTGCTAAAAGATTTAATTCTGAAGGATTAAGAATATTTGCTGCTGTAATTATCTTTGTTTTCTTAATTCCTTATACAGCTGCGTTATATAATGGTTTATCTTATTTATTTAATGTAACATTCTCAGCATCTGTTCCTTATTGGGTATGGATTTTAATTATCTCAGTAGCTACAGGATTATATGTTATTATTGGTGGATTAATGTCAACTGCCTTAAATTCATTTGTTCAAGGATTAATTATGCTAGTAGGTATAGCATTAGTTGTAATCTTCTCATTAAATCTAAATGGTGGCCTAATGGGTTCTTTTGAGGAATTATCAAAATTTGGATGGGAATTTACATCTTTATTTGGCCCAGATCCAGTTCATTTAATATTTGTAGTATTATTAACATCACTTGGATGCTGGGGATTACCTCAAATGGTTGGTAAATTCTATTCAATTAAGAATGAAAACCAAATTAGAAAAGGTTCTGTTATTTCTACAGCATTCGCAATTATCGTTGCTGGTGGATGTTATTTCTTAGGTGGTTTTGGATTATTATTTGCTAAATTTGATGGCGACAAAATTACTAATGCGAAAACAATTATACCTGATATGGTTGGTCAGCTACCAACTGTAATAATTGCTATCGTTATCGTATTAGTATTAGCTGCCTCAATGTCTACATTATCAGGATTAGTTCATACAAGTGCTGCAACTGTTACATTCGATTTAATGGATAGAAAAAAGACTATGCCAGAAAAGAAGAAAATGACATGGTTAAGATCACTTGTTGTTGTATTTATTATTGTAAGTGCAGGCTTAGCAATATTCCAAGTTTATGGACCTAAAGAATTTACTAAGGATATTGCATCACTAATGGGTATCTCTTGGGGTGCAATTTCTGGAGCATTCATTGGACCATTCTTCTATGGATTATATTGGAAAAAGACTACAAAGGCTTCAGTATATGCATCATTCATTTCTGGTATTTTAATTTCAGTAATTGGATTAATATTAAGTATGGCTGGTGCTGGTGAAAAAGCAAAGATTACTTCAGTAAGTGCTGGATTCACTATTTGCTGGTTTGATTTTGCAGATTCAATTTATATGGGTGTTGCTGCAATGGTATTAAGCTTTATCATCGTACCTGTTGTATCATCATTTACTAAGAAGCCTGAAAATGTTAATGATATCTTTAGATGCTACAGCCAAAAGGTTGTTGTTACATCAGAGGTTGCTTTAACTGAAAAAGAAGAAATAGATCCAAAAGTTAAGATTTCAGAACAAGAAGCTGCTGAAGAAAGAGCAAGCTATTCTGAAAATGACTAATGAGGTAATAATATGGCTTTACTAAGATGCCCTGAATGTGGGGGAATGGTTTCAGATAAAGCAAAATGCTGTCCACATTGTGGCTATCCTATTAAGGATGCTAAAAGAGTAAAAATCTTATTCCCAGTTATTCCACAAATCAATTTTTTTAAAACATCTAGAATCGAAGCATATGTTTGTGGCGAAAAGGTTTATGATGGTGGAAAGATTGAAGATGTATGTGAATTCGAGATTGAAGAACCTCAATATATTGAAATACATATTGAAAGATGGCCAAATAAAATATTTAAATTTAAAATTGAGCCATGTACACAGTATAAGATTATGTTAAAGGTATGTTCTGCAAGTGCAGGATTCGATGTAATCTTAAAAGAAGTTGCTGATGCAGAAGCAGAAAGACAACGTGTTGTTTATACAACAGGACCTCGCTAATATAAAGCGGGGTCTTTTCTTATACACTTTTTTCGGCGTTTAGTTTCATAAAATGAAGATTTTTAATAATTTATTTATATCAAAATAATGTGATAGTGGAGCCTTTTTATCTTCTTCACATTATTCGGCGTATCTTTATATGAAAAAATGAAAAAAATTTTTAAATATTTTATTGACATACCTTTTTATTTTGGTATAATTAAAACGCTGTTTAGAATTTTTGGACATAATTATGTCTTTGAACAGATAGAAGTTGTATAAGTGAAAGGAGAAATTTATTTATGCCAACTATAGAACAATTAGTACGTAATGGAAGAAAGGACAAAGTTACAAAGTCTAAGTCACCAAGCTTAGGAATTGGCTTTAATACTCTAGAAAAGAAGTATACAAGTATTCCTTCACCTCAAAAACGTGGTGTATGTACACGTGTTACTACTATGACACCTAAGAAGCCAAACTCAGCATTAAGAAAGTATGCCAGAGTTCGTTTAACAAATGGTATCGAAGTTACAGCTTACATCCCAGGTGTAGGTCACAGCTTACAAGAGCACAGTACAGTACTTATTCGTGGTGGACGTGTTAAGGATCTACCAGGTGTTCGTTATCATATTATCCGTGGTACATTAGATACTACAGGTGTTGCTAACAGAATGCAAGCTCGTTCTAAATATGGTGCTAAGAAGCCTAAGGCATCTAAGTAATAATATTTAGGATTTATTAATTATAAAAATTATCTTATTAAAATAACAAGGAGGAAACGATTATGCCTCGTAAAGGACATATTGCAAAAAGAGATGTGCTTCCTGATCCAATTTACAATTCAAAGGTTGTAACAAGAACAATCAACGCTATTATGCTTGATGGTAAGAAGGGAACAGCACAAACAATTTTATACGGTGCTCTTGATAGAGTAAAAGAACAAACTGGTCAAGATCCACTAGAAGTATTTAATAAAGCATTAGAAAACATCGCCCCAACACTAGAGGTTAAGAGCCGTCGTATTGGTGGTCAAAATTATCAAGTACCAGTTGAAGTTAGACCTGAAAGAAAGCAAACTTTAGCATTAAGATGGTTAGTTAAATATTCACGTTTAAGAAGTGATAAGACTATGGAAGAAAAATTAGCTAAAGAAATTATTGATGCTTCAAACAATTTAGGTGGAGCTTGCAAGAAGAGAGAAGAAACACTTAAGATGGCAGAAGCTAATAAGGCATTTGCACATTACCGTTGGTAATTTTAGGAGAAAACTACAATGGCAAGAGAATATTCATTAGAAAAAACTAGAAATATCGGTATCATGGCTCACATTGATGCTGGTAAGACTACAACTACAGAACGTATCTTATTCTTAACTAAGAAGATCCATAAGATTGGTGAAACACATGATGGTGCTGCAACAATGGACTGGATGGCTCAAGAACAAGAGCGTGGTATTACAATCACTTCAGCAGCTACAACAGCTGTATGGAAGGGATACAGAATTAACATTATCGATACTCCAGGTCACGTTGACTTTACTGTTGAAGTTGCTCGTTCACTTCGTGTACTAGATGGTGCAGTTACAGTATTAGATGGTCAAGCTGGTGTTGAACCTCAAACTGAAACAGTTTGGAGACAAGCAACAGACTATAGCGTACCTCGTATTGTATTCGTTAACAAGATGGATAAGATTGGTGCTGATTTCGAGTATTCAGTAAATACTATCCATGATAGATTAGGTGCTACAGCAGCAGCTGTACAATGGCCAATTGGTTCAGAAGCTGATTTCAAGGGTCATGTTGACTTAATCGAAATGAAGGCTTACATCTTCGATGGTGGAGATGAAGAAAAAGCTACAGTTACAGATATTCCAGCTGATTTAGTTGATATTTGTAATGAAAAGAGAGAATTATTAATTGATACTATCTCTCAATTTGATGATGATTTAGCTATGAAGTATCTTGAAGGCGAAGAAATTTCTGTTGAAGAAATTAAAGCTGTAATTAGAAAAGCTACATTAAATGTAGAATTCTTCCCAGTTTTATGTGGATCTGCATTCAAGAATGTTGGTGTATCAAGAGTTCTAGATTACGTTTTAGACTTCTTACCAAACCCAACAGAAGTATTAACTAACAAAGCTGAAGATTCAGCAGGTAACGCAATTGATATTAAAGTATCTGACGATGCTAAGTTCGCAGCACTTGCATTCAAGGTTGCAACTGACCCATTCGTTGGTAGATTAACATATTTCCGTGTATATTCAGGACACATCAATTCTGGTTCTTATGTACAAAACACTACTAAGGGTGTTAAGGAAAGATTAGGTCGTATCATGCAAATGCATGCCAACCACCGTGAAGAAATTAAAGAAGTATTCGCTGGAGATATCGCAGCTGCAATTGGTTTCAAATCAACTACAACAGGTGATACTTTAGCTGAAGAAAAATATGATATCGTATTAGAGAAGATGACATTCCCAGAGCCAGTTATCTCTGTAGCTGTTGAGCCTAAGACTAAGGCTGACCAAGACAAGATGACTCAAGCTTTAATCAAGTTAGCTGAAGAGGATCCAACATTCCGTACATTCACTAACCCTGAAACTGGTGAAACAATCATTTCTGGTATGGGTGAATTACACCTTGATATCATCGTTGACCGTATGAAGAGAGAATTCAACGTTGAAGCAAACGTTGGTGCTCCTCAAGTTTCTTACCGTGAAACAATTACTCAAACTGGTGAGTGTGAAGGTAAGTTTGTTAGACAATCTGGTGGACGTGGTCAATATGGTCATGTTTGGGTAAGATTTAGTCCAAATCCTGAAAAGGGTTATGAATTCGTTGATTCAGTTGTTGGTGGTACAGTTCCAAGAGAATATATCCCAGTAGTTGATAAGGGATTACAAGAAGCTTTACCTAATGGTGTATTAGCTGGTTACCCTATCATCGATGTTAAGGCTGAATTATATGATGGTTCTTACCATGAGGTAGACTCATCTGAAATGGCATTCAAGGTTGCTGCTTCATTAGCTGTTAAGGCTATGAAGGATAAGTGTAAGCCAGTATTACTTGAGCCAATTATGGAAGTAGATGTAACAATTCCTGAAGAATATGTAGGAAATGTTATTGGTGATTTAACAAGCCGTCGTGGACGTCTTGATTCACAAGAAAAGCGTGGTAATGGTATGAAGATTCGTGCATACGTTCCACTAGCAGAAATGTTCGGATATGCTACAGCTTTACGTTCTAATACACAAGGACGTGGAAACTTCGTAATGCAAATTCATCATTATGAAGCTTGTCCAAAGAGCATTCAAGAAGAAATTGTTAGCAAAAGAGCATAATTTTAGCAATTAAGTAATATTAATAATATATTACTTGCAAACCCGAGCCAATTAGGGTAAAATATTAATTGGTAATTTTGAAAATAAAAAATATATTTAGGAGGACCATTTAAAATGGCAAAGGAAAAATTTAACCGTTCAAAACCACATGTTAACATTGGTACAATTGGTCACGTTGACCATGGTAAAACTACTTTAACTGCAGCTATTACTAACGTTCTTGCAAAGAAGGGTCTAGCTCAAGCTAAAGATTATAATCAAATTGATGCCGCTCCAGAAGAGAAGGAAAGAGGTATCACAATCAACACTGCACACGTTGAATATGAAACTGCAAAGAGACACTACGCACATGTAGACTGTCCAGGTCATGCTGACTATGTAAAGAACATGATTACAGGTGCAGCTCAAATGGATGGTGCTATCTTAGTTATCGCAGCTACAGATGGACCTATGGCTCAAACTCGTGAGCACATCTTACTTGCTCGTCAAGTTGGTGTACCTAAAATCGTAGTATTCTTAAATAAGTGCGATATGGTTGATGATGAAGAATTAATCGACTTAGTTGAAATGGAAACTAGAGATCTATTATCTGAATATGATTTCCCAGGTGATGATATTCCAGTTATCCGTGGTTCAGCATTAAAGGCTCTTGAAGGAGATGCTAAGTGGGTTGCTAAAGTTGAAGAATTAATGGATACAGTTGATGAATATATCCCAACTCCAGTTAGAGATAACGCTAAGCCATTCTTATTACCTATCGAAGACGTATTCACAATCACTGGTCGTGGTACAGTTGTTACTGGTAGAGTTGAAAGAGGTCAAGTTAAAGTTGGTGATTCAGTAGAAATCGTTGGTATTAAGGATACTTTAACTTCAGTTGTTACTGGTGTTGAAATGTTCCGTAAGCTATTAGACTATGCTGAAGCAGGAGATAACATTGGTGTATTATTAAGAGGTATCGACCGTGACCAAGTTCAAAGAGGTCAAGTATTAGCTAAACCTAAGTCAGTTACTCCACATTCAAAATTCAAAGCTCAAGTTTATGTATTAACTAAAGAAGAAGGCGGACGTCATACTTCATTCACAACTAACTATCGTCCTCAATTCTACTTCCATACAACAGA
>JAFRXJ010000049.1 GCA_017441525.1 Acholeplasmatales bacterium
AACAAAGGCAGATTTGCCAATGAATGAAAATGAGGAGGATATTGAAATGTGTAAAGCAATAGAAGATATGAAAAAACATGCCAAGGAAGATGGCAAAAAAGAAAACCTAAATAATAATATTAAAACAATGCATTCAAATGGATTTGATGTAAATACCATAGCTAAGGCGTTGAGCCTTGATATTAACTATGTTAAGAAGGTATTGGCATAATATAGTAAAAAAGGAACTTGATTGATTTCAAGTTCCTTTTTGTTTTATAGTTTAATATTATGCTTTTCTAACCAGTCAATGCCATATTTTTCAATGACATAATCCATATCCTTATCTCCTCTACCAGATAAGTTAACTAAGATTGTACCAGTTTTCTTTTGAGTTCTTGCTAATTTCATTGCATATGCTACAGCATGTGATGATTCGATTGCAGGAATAATACCTTCTAGTCTAGATAGAGTATAGAATGCCTCTAAAGCCTCATCATCTGTTACTGTATCATATTTTACTCTTCCAATATCATGTAAGAATGCATGTTCAGGACCAACAGAAGGATAATCAAGACCAGAAGCTACTGAATAAACTGAATCAGGCTCACCCTTTTCATCTTTTAACATTAATGAATTAAATCCATGCATAATTCCTTCAGAACCATATGTGATACTTGCAGCATGTTGTCCTCTTCCTTTTCCTCTACCAAGTGGTTCAACACCAACGATTTCAACTGGATCATTAACAAATGGAATAAACATACCAGCAGAATTAGATCCTCCACCAACGCATGCACAAACAACGTCAGGTAGTAATCCTGTCATTTCTCTAAATTGTTCTTTAGCTTCTATACCAACAACTGATTGGAAATCTCTAACCATAAGTGGGAATGGATGTGGACCAACTACAGATCCAATACAATAGATACAATCTTTATATTCTTTTAAATAAGCAGCAAATGCGGCATCTACAGCTTCCTTTAATGTTTGTTGACCATCAGTTACTTCGATTACTCTAGCACCTAATAATCTCATTCTAGTAACATTTGGAGCCTGCTTTTTAATATCTACAGCTCCCATATAAATATCGCATTCTAGGCCAAAATAAGCAGCAGCAGTAGCTAAGGCAACACCATGTTGACCAGCACCTGTTTCAGCAATAATCTTTTTCTTACCCATAAACTTAGCTAAAAGACCTTCACCCATACAGTGATTTAGCTTATGAGCACCAGTGTGGTTTAAATCCTCTCTCTTTAAATAGATTTGAGCACCACCACAGTATTTTGATAATCTTTCACAATGATATACTGGAGTAGGTCTTCCTTGGAATTCTTTTCTAATTCTTCTTAGTTCATTAATAAATTGAGAAGAATGACAAATTGTTTGATAAGCCTCTGTAATTTCTTCAAATGCTGGTTTTAATTCGTCAGGAATATATGCTCCACCATAATTTTTAAAGAATCCATTTTCATCTGGGAAATTCTTTAAATATGTTTCAAAATCTACATCTTTAATTTTCATAATAACACTCCTTATATGTTTTACACATACTATTTTAATTTTAATATTTTTACAAATATTATTCAACACAATATTTTAATAATTGAGTATGAAAAAGTAATAAAATAAAGTGTTTTTATTATTCTATTTTCAATTGTTGACAAATCATATATATTAATATATAATGCGAGAGTATTTATTAATAAAGGAGATATTTATGAGAAGAATATTCGTTGATTCTGGTTCATCAATTAAAAAAGATGAATTAGCTAAATATAACGTTGAATTAATCCCTTTAAAAATATTAATTGGTGATAGAGAATATTTAGATGATGGAATTGATTTACCAATAGATAAATTTTATAAATTAATTGAAACAGAAAAAGAATTTCCTAAGACAAGCTTACCTCAATTAGATGTCTTAGAAAAAAGAGTAACTGAATGTACAAATAATGGTGATGAAGTAGTAATTATCACAATTTCTAGCAAGATTAGTGGAGAAAATAATGCATTAAAGATGTTATTTGAGGATAACAAGAATGTATTAGTTCTAGATTCAATGCTTGCTGTAGGTGGTATTAGATTAATCGTTGATTATTTAAATAGAAATAAAGATATCCCATTTGATAAGATTGAAGAGAAAGTTAATGAATTTATACCTAAGGTACAAATCATGGCTATCCCTGAAACTTTAAGAAATCTATTAAAGGGTGGAAGATTATCTAAGACTGAATGGTTATTAGGTTCTATCTTACAAATTAAGCCAACAATTGGATTTAAGGATGGTAAGGTTAAAGTATTATCTAAAAATAGAGGCCTAAAGAAAGCAATGAAGGAAGTAGCTTCAATGCTTTCTGAATTAAATTGCGATACAGATTATGATATTATTGCATCATATACATATAATAAATCTAATGTAGAAGAATTGATATCTATGGTAGATGAAAAATATAAATCAGCTATTAGAGTATACGACAATCTTGATCCAGCAATCGCTGTACACTGGGGTCCTAACGCATTTGGTTTTATATTTGTAATAAAGTAAAAACAATTAACTAGGTTATAAACCTAGTTTTTTTATTTTTTTAAAATATTTTTACAATTCCTATTGATTTAGTAGGAATTGGTGATATAATAATAACTGTAATCCCTAGTAAATAGGTAGGAATAGGAGGTAATTGATATGAAAAAGATGATGTGTTGTATCAATAATAAAATTAATGAGGTCTGTCGAATGCAATAGTAGTATGTACTCTATGGCATTATGCCATTTTTTTATGGAAAGGGATTGATTATATGGATTTTATTTTTGATTTTAATTGGATATCAATATTAGCTCTAACAGTATTTATATTTGTATTCATAATATTAAAATTATTAACAAAAAAGATTCCTTGGATATATGTAGTATTAATTTCATTAGTATTAGGTATAGGACTTGGATTCTTGCTTAAATCAGAAAATAATAAATACTTAATATGGGTAAATGTTATTGGTAATATTTATGTAAATGTCATTAAAGCATTAGTTGCCCCAATTATATTAGTTTCAGTATTTGCAAGTTTTGTTCAACTTAAAAATAAAAAGAATATAAAAACAATAGGAATTAAATCAGTTGTCTGGTTATTGCTATCTGCATCACTTGCAATAATACTAAGTATTATAATAGGCGTTACAACTAAGATTGGTAATGGTGCTGGTTCAATATTTGGTGATTTATCAAGCGTATCTGAATCAACAGTCAATGCATATAAAGGATTAAGTAAATCATTTGATGAAGTAATAACTAATTTATTCCCATCAAATTTCATTACAGATTTTGCAAATAGTAATGTTGTTGCAATAATCATTGTAGCAATTGCATTTGCACTAGCCTTTATATCAGTATCTGCAAAAGAAGGAGAAAAGAAGATTGCAGTACTAAAAGATTTTGTAATAGCTGTTAAAAAGGTATTATATAAAATCTTAGAATTTGTTGTAGCACTTACACCATATGCTGTATTATGTTTAGTTGCTGTTTCGGCAAGTAAGATATTTACAAACATTGACTCAATGTTACAACTATTATTATTAGTAGGATTAATTTATTTAACATCAATAATTCATACATATGGATTAAATGGATTATTAGTAAAATTTGTTGCAAAGCTAAATCCTATCAGATTCTTTAAAAAGACATTTGGTGCTCAAGCAACAGCATTTACAACTCAATCAAGTGTTGGAACACTTCCTGTAACAACTAATACATTAATTAAAAATATTGGTGTTAAAGAAGAAGTTGCGAACTTTACAGCTCCACTTGGAACAACAATAGGAATGCCAGGTTGTACATGTATTTGGCCAGTATTGTTAGTAATATTCTATGTTAACGCTGTAGGCCTATCTTGGGGTGTTGGTGATTATATAGTATTAGCATTATTAGCTTTAGTATTATCACTTGGTAGTGCAGGAGTTCCTGGAATTGCAATTGTATCAGCAGTTGGCCTATTCTCAGCACTTAACTTGCCAGTTGCTATAGTAATCTTATTTATACCTATTAATTCTATATCAGATATGATTAGAACATTAGATAATGTTTCAACAGCAACAGTTGCTTCAGCAATAGTTGCAAGACAAACAGATAATTTAAATGACAAAATATTTAATGATGAAGAAGAATATAGTGATGAAACAGATTATAAAACAACTGATTCACTTGAAGGTGTTGAAATAGTCGAAGAAAAGAAATCATTTGGAAACTGCTGTGGCTCTGATTTCTTAGATCAAGAAGAAAAGGATGAAGGAGTAATTTTATTGGTAGAGGAGGAATAATATGAAGAAATTAAATAAATATGTTTTAGTATTAATAATAACATTTTCTTTTGCATTATTATTTCTAGGGCTATCAATAGGTAGTGCAATATATACAGTTGAAAGATCAAAAAAATCAATTGATAACATTGGAAAAATAGTTGTTGATGATGATTTAACATTAACAACATCAAAATCTAAATTGGATAAGGCAATAACTAATTATGAAAAATTAGATAGAAATATTAATTTAGATAAGCAAATAAAGAATATTGATAAGCTAAATGAATCTAAAAAGGAATTTGTAAATGTTTCAATTATTTTAGCAATATCAGTAGATAATCAAAAAGTTAAATTAGAATTAAGTGATTCTGATGTAGCTAAATATGTCAGCGATATATCAGAATATCAAAAAGAATATATTACAGAAGATGAATTTAAAGAATTAGATAAATATAATGATTATTTAATAATATATGAAAAATATAAAGATTTAATTGGTAGTTCATCTTCTAGTGATAGTGGTTCTTCATCAAGTTCTAGTGGAGAAGAAGAAATTGAAATTTGTTTGGGTGATAATATGGCAAAATACGAATTTGTACCAAAAGGTGTTTGTTCAAGAAAAATTAAATTTGAATTAGATGATGAATCTAAAATTAGCAACCTAGAATTTCAAGGAGGATGTCAAGGAAATCTATTAGCTATTAGTAAGATAGTTGAAGGATTACCGGCAGAAAAGGTTATTAAAGTATTTGAAGGTAACCTATGTGGAAATAAACCTACAAGCTGTGCAGATCAATTAGCACATGCATTAAAACTAGCATTAAAAAACAATAAACATTAAGGAGAGATTATAAAATGAAAAGATTAGGAAAAGTAGTATTATCATTAGGAGCAATTGCGTCATTATTTGCATTTGCTTCATGCAAAGGAAATAATGAAACAAATAAAGATGACGAAAATGGAGAAAGCAATTTAGGTAAAACAGTTGATCCAATTAATTATTCTTTATCCTCAACATCATATGATATAGATAAAGAATATTATTATTCAGATTACAATAAATTACATCAAGCATCAGATAACATTGATGTATTCGAGAATAAAGATAGCATTGTATATAAAAATGTAACATGGGAAGAATTAGTTTACTTATTTGAACAAGAAGGTAATTATTTAGTATTATTTGGTGGTTCTTGGTGCCATAACACTCGTGCAGCTGCAGGATATATTAATGATTACGCAAACGAATATGGAATAGACACTATCTATAATTTCGATTTCAGATTAGATTCAGAAACAAGAGATGCTCACATTAGAGAAACTAAAACATCTACAGCAAAAGCCGCTGAATATAATTATTTATATGGTGAATTAGTATCAAAATATATTACTAACTTAAATGATTGGGTTGAATATAAAGAAGATTCAACAAGTGCTTTAACATATGTAAATTCATCAAATGAAGATGTTACAGTTGCGAAAGCACAAGTACCATTCTTATTCTTATACAATAAGGATAATACAAAAGATAATACAGGTACATATACTGGAAATGATAAGAAGTTCCCAATTGTATATGGATTTGAAGAAATGATTGATAGAGATGCAGACGGTGTATATTCTAAAAATTATATTACAAAAGAAAAGACTTATTATACAGAAGAATATAAGGGAAGATTAAAGACTATCTTTGATTATATTAAGAATAATAATGTAACTTTATCTGAATTTTCAGCATCTGACTATATTAGAAAATCATTCAATGATAAGAGTGGTCAAACATTATTTACTGAAACTGAAAAAATTAACTTCAATACAGTAAGCTATAGAGAATTAAAGTGGTTATTAGAACAAGATGGTAATTCATTAATTTTATTAGGTGGTTCTTGGTGTGGTAATACACAAGCAGTAATCAACACAATTAATGATTATGCTGTAGCTAATGATTTAGTTGTATATCTATATGATACAAAGATTGATACAGGATTAACTAAGACTTCTAAATTTGGTTATTCTAAGGATTTAAACACTAGAGCTTCAAACGGTCCTTTAACTTATTTATATACTAATTTAATTGAACAATACTTCACAAATATCACTACATTATATGATGTTAATGATGGATCTGCAGGACATAGAATTGATTATGTAAACGCAAATGGTGAAACAGTATCTGTTAAGAAGGCACAAGTGCCATACTTATTATCATATAATAAGGATGCAAAGGATGAATTAGGAATTAGCGCCCCAATTACTGGATATTATGAACAAATGTTAACATTATCTTCAGCAAGAGCTGATTATGTTTATAAAGCAGAAAATTACGAAGCTTATAGAAATGGTATTAAAAATATTTTAAATGCTTATGCGGAGTACACTGATATAACAGTTTCAGATATTACTCCTAGAGCTTAATTAAAAAAGTGGGTGAATGTATGAAATTTGAAACATTATGCTTACATTCTGACAATAACGAAAAGGATGAGTGGGGTTCAATCGCTCATCCTATATGTCAATCAGTAACATTCGTTCATAAAGGAGTTGATGTTGAATCTGATTATAGCTATTCAAGATTATCTAACCCAACAAGAAGACATGTTGAAAAGCTAGTAGCAAGTCTTGAAGGCGGCTATGATTCATGTGCGTTTTCATCTGGTATGACCGCAATTACAGTATCACTATTATTACTAGAACCTGGTGATCATGTTATCGCGTCTGATGATTTATATGGTGGAGCTTTAAGATTATTTAATAATATATGTAAAACAAATGGTATTGAATTTGATTTTGTAAATACATCAAATGTTGATGATGTTAAACCATATGTTAAAAAGAATACTAAATTATTTTATATAGAAACACCATCAAATCCTTTGATGCAGGTTACAGATTTAAAGGCTATATCAGAGATTGCACATAGTATAGGGGCATATTTATTTGTAGATAATACATTTTTAACTCCATATTTTCAAAGACCATTTGAGTTGGGTGCTGACATTGTATTGCATAGTGGGACAAAATATTTAGGCGGTCATAATGATACCTTGGCAGGCTTTGTAGTCTGTAAGACAAAGGAATTATATGAAAGAATATTATTTAACTCAAAAACAATAGGTGGTCAGCTATCTCCATTTGATTCTTTCTTAATTGAAAGAGGAATAAAGACATTACCACTTAGAATGGATAAAATAAATGATAATGCAATTAAAATAGCTAATTTCTTAAAGTCCTGTAATAGCATAGAAAAAGTATATTATGTAGGGCTTAAAGATTCTTTAGGATATGATATAACATTGAAACAATCTAAAGGCTTTGGTGGAATGATATCAATTGAAGTCAAATCTAAAGAATTAGCTCATAAAATTTTAAAAGATGTAAAAATATTTCAATATACTGAGTCTTTAGGTGGAGTAGATTCATTAATTACATATCCAATGCTTCAGACTCATGCTGATGTTCCTGAAGAGGAAAGAAATAGAAGAGGAATTAATGATAGATTCTTAAGAATATCAGTTGGTATTGAAAATGTTGATGATTTAATATCAGATTTAAAACAAGCTATAAATGATTAATTAAAAAAGAGGTGATATTCATGAGTGAATTAAATATTGTATTATATGGTGATTCCAATACTTATGGATATTCGCCAGAGGGGCCTAGATATGTAAATAGATATGGTCAAATATTAAAACAATCTTTAGGATATAATTATAAAGTGTTTGAAGAAGGAGTAGTTGGAAGAACTACAATATATGATGATTATAGAGAGGGAAGAAAAGGAATAGATACTATTGATAATGAATTATCAAAATATCATAAAATAGATTTATTAGTTGTAATGCTTGGGACAAATGATTATAAAATTAAAAATGCTAGATTACATAGTGAATTAGAATATGGAATGAACGCATTAGTAGATAAAATTAAATCATTTAGAAATATTGATAAGGTATTATTAGTATCACCAATACTTTTGGCAGATAATATTGAGACACTAGATCCTGAATTTGATCATCATTCATATAATTTATCTATAAATGCTTCAAACATTTATAAATCAATAGCTAAAAGAAATAAACTTTTATTCTTTGATGCTAAAACAGTTGCTTATGCTGGAATTGATGGTGAACATCTAACTGAAGATAGTCATATATCTCTTGGAAATGCATTAGCTAATTTCATTATTGATAATGTATAATCAAGGAGGTATTTATGGCAAAATATAATTTTGATGAAATCATAGATAGAAGAAATACTAATTCTTTGAAATGGGATTATGCTAAAAAAAGAGGCAAACCAGAAGATGTTATACCTCTTTGGGTTGCAAATATGGATTTTAGATGTCCTAAAGAGATTAGTGATGCAATAATATCTAAAGCTAATCATGGTATCTTTGGATATTCTGAACCATTAGATTCATATTTTGATGTATTAACTAATTGGATTAATAATCATTATCGTTATAATCCTGATAAAAATAAGTTTTTATTAGTACCTGGTATAGTATTTGGAATATATCAATCAATAAAAGCATTAACTAAAGAAGGTGACTCTATATTAATTAGTCAACCAGTATATTATCCATTTAAAGAATCTATTATTGATACTAATAGAAAGCTTGTTGTTTCTAATTTAGTTAATAATAATTTGCATTATGAATTTGATTTTAATGATTTTGAACAAAAAATAATAGATAATAATGTCAAAGTATACCTACTTTGTAATCCTCATAATCCTGTTGGTAGAGTATGGACATATGAAGAATTATTAAAAATAAAAGAAATAACATTAAAACATAATGTGATAGTTATTTCTGATGAAATTCATGCTGATTTTATATATTCAAATTATAAATTCACATCTTACGCAACCCTAGGAGATGATGCAGTTAATAATTCAATTATTTGTATTGCGCCATCTAAAACATTTAATTTAGCGGGACTTCATAATGGTAATTTATATATTAAAAATGATAATTTAAGAAGAAAAGTAAGAAGAAGTATTTTTGATACTGGATATAGCCAATCAAATATTATGGGGATTATAGCTGCTGAGGCAGCATATAAATATGGAGAGAATTGGCATAAAGAATTACTTAAATATTTAGAATCTAATTTATCATTTGTAAGAGATTATATTAAAAATAAATTACCAAAAATTAAACTAATAGAACCTGAAGGAACGTATTTAATTTGGTTAGATTTTTCTGATCTTAGTATTAGTGATGAAAAGTTAAATGATATTATTCTAAATAAAGCTAAATTATGGCTTGATCCAGGTAATATTTTTGGAGATGTAGGTAAATTATTTGAAAGAATTAATATAGCATGTCCAAAATCATTATTAGAAAAATCATTAAATAATTTATATAAAACATTTAAAGAAGAAGGTATTATTTAATGAATGTTATAAAATATAATTTTGAGCCAAATTTAAAAAAATCATTCATTGAAATGAATGAATATTGGATTAAAAAAGATTATTTTTTAGAGGATGAAGATAGAAGAGTATTGTCATCTATTGATGATTCTGTGAAAAATGGTGCAATAATCTATTTTGTTATGTATAATAATATACCTATCTCAACTTTATGTTTAACTCCACTTGGAAATAGTGTATATGAATTAGTAAAGTTTGCTACAAGAGAGGGATATTATAATCTTGGAGCTGGGAAAATGCTTTTAGAATATGCGATAAATGATATAAGAACAATTGCAAGAAAAATCATTATTGCAACAAATAAAAAGTGCTATTCGGCTATACATTTATACAAGAAGTTTGGATTTGTTGAATTTAATTCAAATAATACATTCGGATTTTCATCAAATAGAGTGGATATTTGTTTTGAGCTTGTCTTAAATGAAAATTTAATATAAAAAAGGGAAAATTAATTTTTCCCTTTCTTTGTTTTTCTTGGTATTGGTGTTTCATTTCTATTACCATTTTCATCGTAATAATAATCACTATTTTTAATGAAATAATCAGATATTATCTTTTGGATATCATCTCTTGCTTTATCTAAAGATAATCTCTTATTACCTAAATCTTCCATATAATAAGGTTCTAGGATATTATAATGAATACATGGTTTATTTTTTCTAAATAATTTATATAATCCTTTTGGCTTATGGAATGTAATAACCATTGGGATTATTTTTTTATTTGAATTATATGCATAATGGAAAGCGCCAGAAAGAAGTGGTCTAATATGATCACAATAAGGTATTAATGCGGCTTCTGGATAGAACATAACATTATATCCTTTTTTTATCATTTCAGGTGTTTCTTTATTAAATCTTCTTAAAAGCTGTGAATCAGTTGGAATAGGTACTGCACCACCATCTCTAAAGAATGTTGATACTATTCCAAATCCCATATTAGATTCTAGTGTTGTAACATATACTCTTTTTGTTGGAATAGATGTTAAGATAATAAATATATCTAATGGGAATGCATGATTACATACCATCATTGATGATTTAATATTCTTTTTATTTTTTTTACCTTTTACTCTTACTCCCCAAACAAAGAATTTAGGGAAAAAGAATAAAAATTTACAAATATATACTAATGTTTTGTTCCAAATTTTATACCAAATGCTTTTTCTGTATAGCTTATAATTTGGCTTTAAATGAACCTCTTTAGGGTGAAAACCATTATCATATGAATGTTCATTTTCGTTTACAGTTTCATTTTGTTTTTCATCCATATTTTGGCTTTCCTCCTTTTGAAAAATATATGTTAATTATACCCATTTTTAATGTTTAATTCAATAGATAATTATGATACAATTATCTAGAGGTGTTGACTTATGAAAGTTATTTTAGGCCTATCAGGTGGCGTTGATTCAAGCGTTGCGTTAAAATTATTAAAGGATCAAGGCTATGATGTAGAAGCTATGTTCATGAGAAATTGGGATTCTGCAACTAATAATGATATATTAGGTAATCCAGATATTGAAAATGACGTTTGTCCTCAAGAAAAGGATTATCAGGATGCAGAAAAGGTTTGTGAACAATTAGGTGTAAAATTAAATAGAATTGATTTTATAGAAGAATATTGGAATACTGTATTTTCTTATTTTTTAAATGAATATAAGAGTGGTAGAACTCCAAATCCTGATATTATGTGCAATAAATATATCAAATTTAATGTCTTCTTAAAGCACGCCTCAACACTAGGTGCTGATTATATAGCTATGGGCCATTATGCTAGAGTAAAGCATGATAAGGATATGAGCTATTTACTAAGAGGTGTTGATTCTAATAAAGATCAAACATATTTCTTATGTCAAATCAGCCAAGAACAATTAAGACATGCCTTATTCCCTGTTGGCGATTTAACTAAGCCAGAGGTAAGAAAGATAGCTAAAGATGCTAATCTATGGACTGCAGAGAAAAAGGATTCAACAGGTATTTGTTTTATAGGTGAAAGAAACTTCCATCAATTTTTAAAGAATTACTTACCTTCTAAGCCAGGTAAAATGGTTACTCTAGATGGTAAAGTAGTTGGTGAACATGATGGATTAATGTATTATACAATTGGTCAAAGAAAGGGCCTAGGTATTGGTGGCTCTAAAGAATTTGAAAGTGATGCATGGTTTGTGTGCGGCAAGGATTTAGAAAAGAATGAATTAATTGTTGGTCAAGGTCACGATAGTATTTATTTAATTTCTAATAATTGTTTTGCATCAAATGTAAACTGGATTTCATATAAGCCAGAAGAAGGAAAGACATATAGTGCTAAATTTAGATATCGTCAACCTGATAATGATGTAACATTAAAATTCATTGATGATGACCATATTCAAGTATTTTACCCTAAGGGTGTAAGGGCAGTAACACCAGGTCAAGCAGTAGTAATTTATGATGGTGAAATTTGTCTTGGTGGCGCTATAATAGATGAAGTTTATTATAAGGATGAAAGAAGAAAATATTAATGGAAGAAAAAGAGACTATCATTGGAGTAATTGATAATTACATATATGAGTCAAAGGATTCCTTATACAAGGTTTGCGAGCTTATACTAGAGGATGAATCTACAGTTATTATTGTAGGTTCTTTTCCACGTCTTGACGAAGGCTTAGCTTACGAATTTCGAGGCTACTTTAAGGAGCACACTAAATATGGAAGACAATTTGTTGTAGAATCATATGCTAAAAGTGATAGCTTTACTAAGGCTGGTCTATTAAATTATTTATCTAGTGGTAAATTTTATGGAATAGGTCCTAAAATCGCCCTAAATATTATAAATAAGCTAGGCTTAGATTGTATTAAATTAATATTAGAAAATCCTGATAATTTAAATGATATTTCGGGTCTTACAAAGCCTAAGGCTGAAGCATTATATAATGTTTTAAAAGATAATTATGAATCTGAACAATGCTTTATTCAGTTATATGGCTTCGGTTTAACTTCTAAAATGGTATCAAGATTATATGATAAATATGGAAATGATGCCGCTAATAAGGTTTTAGAAAACCCATATAGATTAATTGAGGAAGTAGATGGCTTTGGCTTTAAAAAGAGTGATAATCTAGCCCTAAATTTAGGATTAAAGCCAACTGATATTAAAAGAGTTAAGGCGGCAATTATCTATACTCTAAATTATGTTTGTTATCAAAATGGATTTACATATTTAACAAAAGAACAACTAATTAATTCAGCTAAGGGCTTATTAAATAATCCTGATATATTTGACCAAGATTATATAGATGCCCTAGAAGAATTATTAATGGATAAAAAGCTCATTGAAGAAGATGATAGAATTTATGATGTGATTCTATATAATGCTGAAGTAAGTGTTAAAAATAAAATATTAAAATTAAATGAAACTAAATCTAAATTTAAAAGAGAAGAAATAAAGGATGCCTTAGCTTATATAAAAGAATTAGTAGATATAGATTATACAGGACTTCAAGAAGAGGCAATTATTAATTCTTTATCTAATAAATTATCAATTATTACAGGTGGACCAGGTACTGGTAAATCTACAATATTAAGAGGCATATTACTTTGTTATGCAAAATTATTAGATATATCTTTAACAGATGATGAATTCTCATATAAGGTATGTATGGTTGCCCCAACAGGAAGAGCAGCTAAAAGAATGGCAGATGCAACACAGCATAAGGCAACAACTATTCATAAAGCTTTAGGATATAATTATAACGAAAGCTTTACAAAAGATGAAAACAATCCAATGACTTGTAGCCTATTAATTGTAGATGAATCATCTATGCTAGATATAGTACTTGCATCTCAATTATTTAGAGCCCTACCTAATAGATGTCATGTAATATTAATTGGTGATTCAAATCAATTACCATCAGTATCTCCAGGCAATGTTTTAGCTGATTTAATGAACACATCAATATTTAAGACAACAAAGCTTACTCAAATAATGAGACAGGCTGCAGATTCTGATATTATTTCATTATCTCAAATGGTATTACAAGAGAGAATTAATTATTCAATATTATCAAAGAAAAAAGAAATCTTTTTCTATGATAGAGATACTAAAGATTCAGTTGAATTAATATTATCTATCCTAGACAATTTCATATCTAAGGGTGGAGATTTACAAAATCAAATCCAAATACTTGCCCCGATGTATGCCGGTGTAGCTGGAATAGATGCCTTAAATATGGCAATCCAAGATAGATTCAATCATGATGAAGAAAAGATGATTGTAAGAGAAAATAAATTATTTAAAAGAAATGATAAGGTCTTACAGCTTAAAAATGATTCTACTTTAGATATCATGAATGGAGATATTGGAAAAATAGTAGATATAGTTAAGATTGATGATAAGGATGCATTACTAATCGATTTTGATGGAAGAGTAGTAACATATTATGCATCTGAATTAGATAATTTAACATTAGCTTATGCAATATCAGTTCATAAATCTCAAGGTTCTGAATTTGATAATGTAATATTACCAATTTTACCAAGCTATCAAATAATGTTAAGAAAAAAGCTTATTTATACAGCTATAACAAGAGCTAAAAAGAAATTAATAATTATCGGTAAAATTGATTCATTAGACAGAAGCATAAGACAATTAGATAATATAAGACAAACATCTTTATATCAAAGAATAGAGAATAAAGATATTAAATTAGAAAACAAAATATATGATCCTAATATTCCATTTGATACTTTAGGAGAATATGATATGGATGGTATTACACCATATTCATTTATGTAAAAAAGCCTAATCGTATAAGCTATAATGCTTTTCAATAGGCTTTTTAATTTCTAATATTTCATTTAAATCAATTTCTAAATATCTAGATATAACCTGAAGTAAAATAAATGATGGTTCCATAATGCCATTTTCTATTTTAGAATATTTAGATTGGCTTATTCCAAGCATCCTAGAAAAATCCTTTTGAGTAATATTTTTTTCAATTCTTTTATATTTAATTATAAAAGAAAAATCTTTATATGTCATATCAATCACCACCTTAATTTTAATATATTAATATATTAAAGAGAAGAGGTATTTTTTTTATTTTTTAGTCCTAAAAAGGCCTATTTATTGTAGGAAAAACGGGCTTTTTTATCAATATTTATTTTTAATAAAAATAATTGATATTAATATATGAGTTTGATATAATATTAATGTTATAAATTTGTAGGAGGTATAATTATGAAATATATGACTTCAAGTGAAATCAGACAAATGTGGCTTGATTTTTTCAAATCTAAGGGCCATCTAGTTGAACCATCTGCTTCTTTAGTTCCAGTAAATGATCCAACATTACTATGGACTAATGCGGGTGTTACACCATTAAAGAAATATTTTGATGGAACAATGGTGCCTGAATGTCCAAGAATAACAAATGCTCAAAAGTGTATAAGAACTAATGATATTGAAAATGTAGGTAAGACTGCAAGACATCATACATTCTTTGAGATGCTAGGAAATTTCTCAATTGGAGATTATTTTAAGCCAGAGGCAATTAAGTTTGCGGTTGAATTATTATTTGACGAAAAGTGGTTTGGCTTTGATAAGAATAAATTATATATTACATATTATACTCATGATAATGATGCTAAAAAGTATTGGATTGAAAATGGTATTTCTCCAGATCATTTAATTCCATTGGATGGAAACTTCTGGGAAATCGGTGAAGGACCATGTGGACCTGATACCGAGATGTTCTATGATCGTGGAGAAAAATATGATAAGAGAGGTCCTGAATTAATCAGAGACGATATTGAAAATGATAGATTCATTGAAATTTGGAATATCGTATTCTCTCAATTCAATTCAAAAGAAGGTGTTGCTAGAGAAAATTATAAGGAATTACCTTCTAAGAATATTGATACAGGTTGTGGTCTTGAAAGACTATGTTGTGTAATGCAACAAGTAGATACTAACTATGACACTGACCTATTCATGCCTATTATTAAAAAGACAGAAGAAATTTCTGGTGTTAAATATAATGGTCAAATGGCATTCAAGGTTATTGCTGACCATGTTAGAACTGTAACATTCGCAGTAGCTGATGGTGCAACTCTTTCTAATGAAGGAAGAGGATATGTATTAAGAAGAGTATTAAGAAGAGCTTCTAAATACGCTAAATCAATTGGTATTAATAAGCCATTTATGTCAGAGCTTGTAGATGTAGTAATTAAGATAATGGATCCATTCTATCCATATTTACATGAAAAGAAGGAAATTGTTAAACAAATTATTACTGCTGAAGAAGAAAAATTCTTATCTACTTTAGCTCAAGGTGAAAAGAAATTCTTACAAATTGCTGAAGCTACAAAGAAGACTATTTCTGGTGAAGATGCGTTTGTATTATATGATACATATGGATTCCCAATTGAGCTTACAATTGAGTATGCTGAGGAAAAGGGATTAAAGGTAGATACTGAAGGATTTAAGAAGTATTTACTTGAACAAAAAGAAAGAGCTAGAAACGCAAGAAAAGATGAAAACTCAATGGGTGGTCAAAATGAAGAATTCTTAGCATTTAAAGAAGAATCTAGATTCTCAGGATATGATTGTACAAACCAAAAGAGTAGAGTAATTGCTGTATTTGGCAACGCAGTTGTATTAGATGAAACACCATTCTATGCATTCTCTGGTGGACAACTTTGCGATAAAGGTAAATTAGATGATTCTAATGTAATTGATGTAATTAAGATGCCTAATGGCCAACACCTACATGTATTAGACAATAATCCATTTAAGGTTGGAGATTTAGTATTTGCAGTAGTTGATAGAGATAATAGAGAATTAACTCGTAAGAATCACTCATCTGCTCACTTACTTCAAGCAGCACTTCAAGCTAATTTAGGTAACCACGTTCACCAACAAGGTTCTCAAGTTTGTGCTGAATATTGTCGTTTTGACTTCAACAATTATTCAAATCCAACTGATGAAGAAATCTTAAAGATTGAAGATTTAGTTAATCAATATATCCAAGAAGCACATATGGTAAATACATTAGTTTTACCAATTGAAGAAGCTAAGAAGCTTGGCGCTATGATGCTATTCTCTGAAAAATATGGAGATAAGGTTAGAGTAGTTGATATGGGTGTATCTAAAGAATTCTGTGCTGGTACACATGTATCAAATACATTAGATATTGAAAAATTCGCAATTGCTTCAATTGAATCTATTGGTTCAGGTACATTTAGATGTATGGCATATACATCAAATAACGCTATGGAACATATTATCCAAAGCCAAGCAAATGTAGCTGAAACGTTAAAGACAGTAATTAATAAGGGTAATGAACTTGTTAAGAGTGCTTATAAAGAAGGAATTGAAATTGTATTTGATTATCTACCTAGACCAATTGAAGTATTTGGTTATAGATATGTCTTAGCTTTAAGAAAAGAATTAGCTAAGGCTCAGGAAGCATATAAAGAATTAGAAAAATCATATAACGCTAAGAAGAGTCAAAATGCATTAAATGATTTATCTAAATTTGATTCATTAATTGAAAACAATAAGCTAGTAACTAAAGTTGATGTAATGGATTCAAATTTATTAAAGGATATGGCAAGTGCCTTAAAGAATAATAAGGGCTTAGATTATGTTTTATTTGCCGCAACAGATAATACAAAGGTAACATTTGTATGTTCAGCAAAACAACCATTTGATGCTAGAGACATCGTTAAGGCAGCTACATCAATTTGTGGTGGAGGCGGAGGCGGAAAGCCTGACCTTGCTCAAGCTGGTGGAAAAGATGCATCTAAGATTGATGAAGCCCTAGCTCATGTTAAGGGAGCATTCTAATCAATGAAATACATAGGATTAGATTTAGGCTCAAGAACATTAGGTATCGCAATATCTGATGAACTAGGTATTTTAGCTAGAAGCTATGACACCCTAAGATTTAAAGATGACGATTATGATTTTGCAATAGATAAAACAATTGAAATCTGTGAAAAAGAAAAAGTATCAACAGTTGTATTAGGTTATCCTAAGCATATGAATGGTGATGCTGGAGTAAGAGCTCAAATTTCAGTTGAATTTAAAAATAAAGTAGAAGAGAAATCTAACATTAAAGTAATATTAGAAGACGAAAGACTAACAACAGTAATAGTTGATAGAGCTATGATATCTGGTAATGTTAAAAGAAAAGACAGACATAATAAAAAGGATGAAATGGCTGCCGTAGTAATATTACAAAATTATTTAGATAAAGTAAGATTTTAAGGAGATAAATATGGTAGATCGTACTATTACATTAGTTCGTGATGATGGTACTGAAATTGTTGCTGACATTTTCTTTACTTATCATTCAGACGAATTCAATAAGGATTATGTTGTTTTTCAAGTAAGAGACACAAATGAAATATCTGCAGCATCATATGTTTCAAACGATGACAAGAATGGTCAATTAGATAAAATTGAAACAGATGAAGAATGGGAAATGCTTGAAGAATTATTAAATGAATATGCAGATGAAACAAAAAGAGTAGAATCTGCAGGCTGCCAAGGCTGTAGTGGAAACTGCCATAGTTGCAGTGAATGTGAAGGCTGTGAGGACTGTGAAGAATAATTTGACATTTGATTCTTTAGAATTAGAATTAAGAGAATATGCTAAGGAAAATGGTGTACCAATTATAATTGATGAAGGATTATCATTTTTAGAATCTGTAATAAGAATAAAAAAGCCAATTAATATCCTAGAGATAGGCAGTGCAATTGGCTATTCAGCTATTAGAATGGCACGAGCTGCCAATTCTAATGTTTATTCTATTGAAAGAGATGAAAAAATGTATAACCTCGCAATAGGAAATATTAATAAAGCTAATTTAAATGATAAGATACATATTATATTTAAAGATGCATTAGAAGCATTTGATGATGTTAAAGATATTAAATTTGATTTAATATTTATTGATGCAGCTAAAGCACAATACCATAAATTCTTTGATTTATATACTCCACTATTAAATGATGAAGGTGTAGTAGTTTGTGATAATATGTATTTTCATGGATTAGTAGAAGATATTTCAAATATTGATAATTATTCAAGAAGTGTTAGAGGCTTAATTAGAAAGCTTAATGAATTTCATGAATATTTATTAAATAATAATGATTATCATACATCTATATATAATATAGGTGATGGTATGAGTATTTCAGTTAAAAAATAAAGAAAGGACATTGGCTATGAGAATAAGAGGCTTGATTCATATGATTGAATTAGATCATAAGATAATAGGAATAAAAGGCTATAAGTCTATCAAGTTTTTCTATTTTCAAAATAGTCAAATGAATACTTTTAAAAGATATTTATATCAAGATAATTGGATTGAACTAGAATATGATGAAAATTATATATCTAAAAAAGGTCAATATCTTGCGTATAGAATATCATATATTTATAAGCTAGAGGCAATTGGAAGACATGAAAGAGTAACTTATTATGATAAGATTGCCCTAGATAAATCTTTATATAATTTTTTAGATAATCTAGGAAATACAATGTTTTTAGATTTAGAAATGACTATGCCATCATATACATTTAAGGGTAAAGGATTTGTTACTGAAATAATTCAGGCAGGATTTTTAGTATGTGATGAGAATAATAAAGTAACATATCAATATTCTAATTACATTAGACCAAAGATTAATAAAGAATTAACGAAAAGAGCAGAAGATTTCTTAGGAATAACATCTAAAGATTTCTTTGAAAAATGTATTTCATATAATGAATTCTACGAAGAATTTAATACTATATTATTTAAATATGATCCAGCAATTATTATTTATGGAAGAAATGATAAATTAGTATTAAATGAATCATATGATATTAATGGTGTTGCCACATTAGATAATAAAACAAGATTTATTAATTTATGTCAGCTAATTAAAACATATTATGAATTAAAAAATGATCCAGGTTTATTTAAACTATTATCAGTATATTATGATAATACTGATGTTCAAATTCATAATGCCTTAGCTGATTCAGAAGCAACAAGATTAGTATTCTTAGCTTTTAAAAAGGATATTTTAGAAAATAAATTTAAAGATAAGATTACTGAAACATTTAAGATAAACTAGGCTATTTAATAGCCTTTTATTTTATTATATAAAACTTGTTCGTACAACTTGAACGAACAAGTTTGTTCTGATATAATTAACATAGAAGGTGATTCTTATGAAAATTGATTTAAAATATAACATAAAAAAAGATATAGAATTATATTTGTATTCAGAAAAAAGTAATATAGACATTTTTTCGGTAAAAACAGGAATATCTAAGTCAATTATAAATGAGATCAAAAAATCAGGAGTCACAACAGATTATAATTATGAAAGAATCTATTCTTTTTTATTTAATAATGGATATAGCATCAATAAAGCTAAGGAAGAAATATTAAAGGAAACAAGAAAACTTGTTTTATTTCATGGTTCAAAGAAAGGACTTAGTGAAGTATCAGCGTTTGGTTCTAGAAGTAATTGTGATTTTGGAACAGGGTTTTATTTGGTAGAATCTTTTTCAAATGCCATGAATTTTGTATGTGAAAACGATAAATCGTGTATTTATTCATTTGAATTAGATACAAAAGGTTTAAATATTATAGAATTTGCTTGTTCATTGGAATGGATGATTGCAATTTGCTATTATCGTAATACAATTAAGGAATATGAAAATACAAAAGTTGTAAGAGATTTAATCGAAAAGGTCGAAAAAGCAGATGTTATTATTGCCCCAATTGTAGATAATAGAATGTTTTATATAATGACATTATTTGCCAATGGAGATATTAACGTAAATGTTGCAATACATTCGCTATCAGCTTCGTATATGGGTAAGCAATATGTTTTAAAAACAGAAAAAGCTATTTCGAATTTAAAGCCAATAGAAAGATATTATTTATCAATTCCCGAAAGAAAACAATTTATTGAACAATTAGAGAAAAGAACAATTGAAATTGAAACTAAACTAAAAATGGCTAAAAGAGAATTTAGAGATGGTCAATATATTGAGGAGGTCTTAAAATGAGAGAATTTGATACTAATGGTTTAAGACTATGTGAATATCAAGCAAAACTTTTTGAAGCTTCTGTAGATAGATTTGATTGCTCAACAAGTGTTTTTTTAAGAAGATTCTTTTATTCTAAATTATTAGATAAATTAGATTTGAACAATTCGGCAATTATTTCATTAGATATAAATGAGGGATTAGATGAGATTGAAGAACAATTTGGAAAAAGTGATTATGGACAAATTAAAAGATCGAAAGATTCATTATTTTGGTTAGGATATTTGTATAGATATATTTGCTATACTAGAAATGTGAAAACACAGTTCATAATGAAGACGTTTAAGTATGATAAATTGTTTGAATTATATGAAGTGTATCATACCCAAGATATTGAATGGTGCATTTCTAATCTTCTTGATTTATATGATTTAACAGAAGATTATTTTGATAACAATTACAGATTCAAGTATTATTTGATGGAAGATTATATTAAGTATAATTCAAAGAACTAAAACTTGTTCGTACAATATGAACGAACAAGTTTTAAGCAAAAGAAAAGCGATGCGTTTTATTTGCATCGCTTATTTTATTGAATTAACAATTTTCATTAATCTTTTTTCATCAAATGTATATTTCTTATTACAGAAATTACAAGTTATTTCACATTTATGATCATTATTAATAATATCTAATAATTGATCTTTACCTAATGTTCTTAAACCATTTTCAAATCTTTCGTACGAACAATTACATTCATATTTTAATTCTCTAGTTTCTAATAATTCATAATCACCATCAGTGATCTCTTTTATTATATCTTCAGCACTATATCCTTTATCAATCATTTTAGTACAAGGCTTTAATGTCTTTAATTTATTCTCAAGTTTTGTTAAATCTTCATCACTACATCCAGGCATTACTTGGATTAAGAAGCCTCCAGCTGCCTTAACTTTTGAATCATTTGTAAATGATACACCAAGACCTACAGAAGAAGGTATTTGTTCAGATTTAGCAAAATAATAAGTAAAGTCATTTGCGATATCCCCAACAACTATCTCACAAGAAGAAGAGAATGGTTGACGAAGGTGAAGGTCTTTTATAACCTCGATTTCGCCAGCACCTACTCCATGAGTAACATTTACAGAACCATCATTGTTTT
The DNA here is from genome assembly GCA_017441525.1 of Acholeplasmatales bacterium. Lineage (GTDB taxonomy): Bacteria > Bacillota_I > Bacilli_A > Acholeplasmatales > Anaeroplasmataceae > Anaeroplasma. The sequence goes on from JAFRXJ010000049.1 coordinate 21,912, forward strand.
GTAAAAATACTCCAGGATTAGTTACACAGCCTCTAACCTTACCATCGTGTCCTTCAACAATGATTTGACCTACAGGTCCATCGCCTTTTACCTTAATATTAATAAAATCATCGTTTTTATATGTACATGACATAATAGCACCAATTGTAAGAGTTCTACCCAATGCTTGAATACTAGTTGGCCACATATTGAAGTCATCTTGTACCTTTCTTACCATTTCGGTTGTAATAGCAGCATATATTCTTACAGTTTGGTGCATACAATATGCTTTTTGTAAATAATTATCCATAATAAATCACCAAAAAGCATTATAACATTAAAAAACTAATATGTAAACTTATTATTATAAATAATAAGAAGAGTATGAAAACGCTTTTAATCGCTACTAAAAGGTTAAAAGTATTGACAATATTAGCGAATGTAATATAATAGAAGTATCTATTTTGGGCCGGTTCCTTAATAGATACCTTAGCAAAGATAGTTTAATAAAATAAACTTGAGTATAATTATGAAAGAGCAATATTATGTCATTCATAATTATTGTCCTTTCAAAGAAAAAGGACTCAGAGTCCTTTTTTCTTTATTAATCTTTTATATCACCGATGATAAAGGAAAAGTAAGATATTTTGGATTTATAGAGAGTCGTGAATGGTGGAAGCATGACATGAATAATATCTGAAACGAGCCGAGGTAGGTGAAATAATTAGAGGTGGCATATTTTGATATGCAAAAAGAGTGGTACCGCGCAAAATGAAGCGTCTCTTATGTTTATTTGAGACGCTTTTTTTTAATATTAATACACATAGGAGGAAAGAAAAATGGATAAAAAAGGTATTAAAAAGGTAGTATTAGCTTATTCAGGTGGATTAGATACATCAATTATTATTCCTTGGTTAAAGGAAAATTATGATAACTGTGAGGTTATCGCTGTATCTGGTAACGTAGGACAAGCTGATGAACTAGAAGGATTAGAAGAGAAGGCAATTAAGACTGGTGCATCTAAATTATATGTTGAGGATTTAAATAAGGAATTCGTTGAAGATTTCATTTTCCCAACTGTTAAGGCTGGTGCTAAATATGAAAAATATTTATTAGGTACATCATTTGCAAGACCTATTATCGCAAAGAGAATTGCTGAAATCGCATTAAAGGAAGGCGCAGATGCAATTTGTCATGGTTGTACAGGTAAGGGTAACGACCAAGTAAGATTTGAATTAACTATTAAGGCATTCGCTCCTAACATGAAGATTATCGCTCCATGGAGAGAATGGAATATTAAATCAAGAGATGAAGAAATTGATTATGCAGAGGCTCATAATATTCCTCTTCGTATTTCAAGAGAAACTAATTATTCTAAGGATAAGAACTTATGGCATTTATCTCATGAAGGTCTAGATCTTGAAGATCCAGCAAATGAGCCACAATACAATAAGCCAGGCTTCTTAGAGTTAGGTGTTTCTCCAGAACAAGCTCCTGATAAGCCTGAATATGTAACAATTCATTTTGAAAAAGGTATTCCTACAGCTATCAATGGTAAGAAGATGTCAACTGTTGATTTAGTATGGGAATTAAATAAATTAGGTGGAAGAAATGGTATTGGTATTCTAGATATCGTTGAAAACCGTCTAGTTGGTATGAAGAGCCGTGGTGTTTATGAAACTCCAGGTGGAACTATTTTATATGAGGCTCATGAATTATTAGAGTCTATTACATTAGATAAGGAAACAAGCCATTATAAAAAGCAAATTTCTGATAAGTTTGCAGATTTAGTTTACAATGGTCTTTGGTATACTCCATTAAGAGAAGCTTTATCAGCATTCGTTGATAAGACTCAAGAGCATGTAACTGGTGATGTTAAATTAAAATTATATAAGGGTAACATCATCCCTGCAGGTATTACATCTCCTTGGACATTACATAATATGGATATCGCTTCATTCGATGATGATGGTGGAGCATATAACCAAGCAGATTCAGCAGGATTCATTAACCTATTTGGACTTCCAGTAAAGGTTCAAGCATTAGTTAATGAAAAGAACAAGAATTTAAAATAATTAAAAAAGAAGGTGGACTTTATGGCCAAGATGTGGGCAGGACGATTCCAAAAAGAAGAAAATAAAGATGTTAATGATTTCAACTCTTCTATATCATTTGATGGAAGAATGTTTGAAAGTGATATTACAGGCTCTATTGCACATGCAACAATGCTTGGCCAAAAGGGTATCATCAGTAAGGCTGATTCTAGCCTTATATGTAAGACGCTAGCTGAGATATTAGCTGACATTAAGTCGGGTGATTTAAGCTTAGACCCTGAGGCTGAAGATATTCACATGTTTGTAGAGGCTGAGCTTACCAAGAGAATTGGTGAGGTAGGTAAGAGATTACATACTTCAAGATCAAGAAATGATCAGGTAGCCTTAGATATAAGGATAGAATTAAAAAAGGATATTAATGAAATATTAGGATTAGCAAAGAATTTATTAGATGCAATCTTAGATTTAGCAGAAAAGAATAAAGAAACAATTATGCCAGGTTATACTCATCTACAAAGAGCACAACCTATCACATATGCTAATTACTTATTAGCTTATGCTTATATGCTAAAGAGAGATATTTCAAGATTTAATGACACATTAAAGAGAATGAATTATTCACCACTAGGTGCATGTGCCCTAGCAGGTACTACATATCCAATTGATCGTAAGATGGTAGCTAAAGATTTAGGATTTGATGGTGTAGTAATGAATTCATTAGATGCAGTATCTGATCGTGATTCAGTTGTTGAACTTGCATCAGATATCAGTATTTGTATGATGCATCTATCAAGATTTTCAGAAGAAATAATTTTACATTGTAGCTGGGAATTTAAATTCATTGATCTAGATGATGCATATTCAACTGGATCATCTATTATGCCACAAAAGAAGAATCCTGATATTGCAGAACTTGTAAGAGGTAAAACAGGTAGAGTTTATGGTGATTTAATCACATTATTAACTATGCTAAAGGGACTACCACTTGCTTATAATAAGGATATGCAAGAAGATAAAGAAGCAATCTTTGATTCTGTAGATACTTTAAAGCAATGCTTAAAGATATTTACTCCAATGCTTGAAACTATTAAAGTAAATAAAGAAAATATGCGTAAGGCTGCAGCAAAAGGATTTATTAATGCTACAGATTTAGCTGATTATTTAGTTAAAAAGGGAATGGCATTTAGAGATGCTTACAAGATTTCTGGAACAATAGTCGCTTATTGTATTGAAAATAATACAGTGCTTGAAGATGTATCATTAGATGTTTATAAGAAATATTCTGATTTATTTGATAAAGATTTATATGATTATATTAATCTAGAAACATGTACATTCAAGAGAACAAGTCTTGGAGCTTCAGGTATTGAATCTGTAGAAGCACAGATTAAGGATTTAAGGAGCTAATTATGAAGTTTAAAATTTTTATTGATGGAAAAGAGGGTACTACTGGATTAAGAATCTTTGAAAGATTCCAATCTAGAGATGATATCGAATTAATTAATATATCTGAAGAATTAAGAAAAGACCCAGAGGAAAGAAGAAAATGCATTAATGCATCAGATATTACTTTCTTATGCTTACCAGACCAAGCTGCAATTGAAGCAGTTGCATTATTAAATGCTGATAATAAGCATACAAAGATTATTGATGCTTCAACAGCACATAGAACAAATGAAACATTTGCTTATGGCTTCCCTGAGTTAGGACCTGAATTCTTAGAAAAGATTAAGAAGTCACAATTTGTTGCAACACCAGGATGCTATGCATCAGGATTTATTTCAATAGTATATCCACTTGTTAAATTAGGTATTGCATCAAATGAATATCCATTCTCTGCAAATGCAATTTCTGGTTATTCAGGTGCTGGTAAGAAAGGTATTGCTCAATATGAGGATTCTAATAGAGCAGCTGAATTTGAAGCACCAAGATTATATGCAATGGCTCAAATGCATAAGCACTTAAAGGAAATGCAATATTTCCCTAAGCTAAAGGAAAAGCCTTTATTTAATCCATATGTATGTGATTTTATTCAAGGTATGTTAGTAACAATTCCTTTATATGCTGACAGATTAAATAAAAAATATACACCAGCTGAAATTAGAGAAGAATTAGCTAATTTCTATAAGAATCAAGATTTCGTAAGAGTAATGCCTTATGATGAAAAAGGTACTGAATCAGGATTCTTATCAGCTAATCATTTAGCAGGTAAAGATTTCTTAGAGATTTATGTGTCTGGAAATGAAGAAAGAATTAATATTACTGCATGTCTAGATAACCTTGGTAAGGGTGCATCTGGTGCCGCGGTTGAATGTATGAATATTATGCTTGGTCTAGACCCTAAGAAGGGCTTAGTTCTATAAGGAGTAATTATTATGATTAAAGAAATTGAAAATGGAGTTGTTGCTCCAAAGGGATTTACGGCTAATGGTATCCATGCTGGAATTCGTGATAATAAAGATAAAATTGATTTAGCTTTAATATTATCAGAAAAGGTTGGTAATGCTGCAGCAGTATATACTACAAATAAAGTAAAGGGAGCTCCAATTTATGTTACTATTAGTAATATTAATGATGGCAAAGCTCAAGCTATGATTTGTAATAGTGGAAACGCAAATACATGTAATGCTGATGGTGTTGAAATTGCAACTAAAACATGCAAAATATTAGCTAAATATGCAAATATTAAGGCTAACGATGTTATTGTTGCTTCAACAGGAGTAATCGGCATGCCAATGTCTATTAAGCCTTTTGAAACAGGTATTCCTGCAATTTTAAAAGGAATGGGAAATAAAAAGGAAAATGCTGAATTGGCATGTAAAGGTATTATGACAACTGATACAGTTATGAAAATGGTAGCTGTTGAATTTGAAATTAATGGAAAGACTTGTAAGATTGGTGCAATGACTAAGGGTGCTGGTATGATAGCTCCTAATATGGCTACAATGCTATGTTTCATTACAACTGATACTAATATTTCAGCAAAATGCTTAAATAGCGCATTAAAGGAAGCAGTTAGTGATTCATTTAATATGTTATCAGTTGATGGTGATACATCTACAAATGATACATGCTCAATTATTGCTAACGGCTTAGCTGGAAATGATTTAATTGATGATACTAGTTCAAATGAATATAAAGCATTCGTTGAAGCATTAAAATATGTAACTATCAATTTAGCTAAGAGAATGGCTAAAGATGGTGAAGGAGCATCACACTTAATCGTTTGTCATGTTACAAACGCTAAAACAACTAAGGATGCAAAAATCGTTGCAAAATCAGTTATTAATTCTAGCTTATTAAAGGCAGCAATCTTTGGTGCTGATGCTAACTGGGGTCGTGTACTTTGTGCAATTGGTTATGCTAATGCTGATGTAGATGTATTCAAGGTTGATATGGCATTTAAATCAGCTAAAGGTGTTGTAGAAACATGTAAGAATGGTGCTGGTATTCCTTTCTCTGAGGAAAAGGCTAAAGAAGTATTATTAGAAGATGAAGTAACAATTGAGATTAATCTTAATGATGGAAAAGGAGAAGCTGCTGCCTTTGGTTGTGATTTAACATATGATTATGTTAAGATCAATGGCGATTATAGAAGCTAAAAATGACTATGGTAAATTTAGAAGAAAGAGCAAAAATCTTATCAGAAGCATTACCTTATATACTAAAATATAAGGATAAGATAATTGTCATTAAATATGGCGGAAACGCAATGGTTGATGAAACATTAAAACAACTTGTAATGGAAGATGTAGTAATGCTAAATTCTTTAGGTATGAAGGTTGTTTTAGTTCATGGTGGTGGACCCGAAATTTCTAAGGGCTTAAAGGCAATTGGAAAAGAAACTCAATTCATTAATGGTCTACGTGTTACTGATGAAGAAACTATTGATGTTGTAACTGAAGTATTAGCTGGTAAGGTTAATAAGAATTTAGTTAAGCAATTAAATTTAGCTGGTGGACATGCAGTTGGTCTATCAGGATTAGATGATAATTTAATTGAAGCATCTCAAATCAATAAAGAATTAGGATTTGTTGGTAAGATTAAAGCAGTAAATACTGATGTTATCCTAGATATGTTAGATATGGGATATATTCCTGTAATCTCAACTATTGGTTCTGATGATAAAGGAAATATTTATAATATTAACGCAGATACAGCTGCAGCAAGAATTGCTGGAGAATTAAATGCTGAAAAGTTTATTGCTATGACTGATATTAAGGGTGTATTAAGAGATAAGAACGATCCTACATCTTTAATGAAGACAATCAATGTATCTGAGCTTAAGCAATTAGAAATGGCAGGAATTATCGATGGTGGTATGATACCAAAGGTACAATGCTGTGTTGAAGCTATTAGAAGAGGCGTTAATAACGTTGTTATTATTGATGGTAGAGTTCCTCACTCAATATTAATTGAAGTATTAACAGACGAAGGCGTAGGAACACAATTTAAGTAGAAAGAAGGTGTTTTTATGAGTCAAATTATTTTTGATGATAATGAAAACATATTAAATACATATAAAAGATTTAATGTAGTATTAACTGGTGGTAAAGGCTCTACATTAATTGATGAAAATGGTAAGAAATATATTGATTTCAATTCAGGTATTGGAACTAATATATTTGGTATTTGTGATGATGAATGGACTAAAGCTGTTTGTTCTCAAGCAACTAAAATCCAACATACATCAAACCTATATTATAGTGAGCCACAAGTTAAGGTTGCAAGGCTTTTATGTGAAAAGACAGGAATGAAGAAAGTATTCTTTTCAAATTCTGGAGCTGAATCTAATGAATGTGCTATTAAAACAGCAAGAAAATATTCATTTGATAAATATGGTGAAGGAAGATATGAAATTATTACATTAATTAACTCATTCCACGGTAGAACAATCGCTACATTATCTGCAACAGGACAAGATGTATTCCATCAATTTTTCTTCCCATTTGTAGATGGATTCAAATATGCACCAGCAAATGATATTGAAGCACTAAAGAGCTTAATATCTAATAAGACTTGTGCAATTATGATTGAAACAGTACAAGGTGAAGGTGGAGTTAACGCACTTAACCCTGAATATATCAAGTTCATTGCTGATGTATGTAAAGAAAAAGATATCTTATTTATCGTTGATGAAGTTCAAACAGGAAACGGTAGAACAGGATATTTATATAGCTATATGGAATATGGTGTAAAGCCAGATATCGTTACTACAGCTAAGGGTCTTGCAGGAGGTTTACCATTTGGAGCTATTTTATTTGGTGAAAAGACTGAAAAGACATTAAGCTATGGTCAACATGGTACAACTTTTGGTGGAAACCCAATTTGTGCCGCTGCTGCGTATTCTGTATTAACTCGTATTGATGATAAATTATTAAATCATGTAAAAGAAATGCGTAAGCTAATCGAGACTAAGCTTATTGGCAAAGAAGGAATCAAATCTATTTCTGGTAAAGGATTAATGGTAGGAATAGAACTTGATGAAAAATATAAGGCTTCAGAAGTTGTTGCTAAAGGTATTGAAAATGGTGTTATTATGCTAACAGCTAAAACTAAAGTAAGATTATTACCACCATTAAATATCTCAAAAGAAGATTTAACTAAGGGCCTTGACCTACTTTTAAAGAGTATGGAGGATTTAAAATAATGAAACATTTATTAACATTAGAACAATTATCAAAAGAAGAAATCTTAGAAATTTTAAATCTAGCAGATCAATTAAAATTTCAAAGAAATAATAATATTGAACATCATCTATTAAAGGGTAAAACTCTTGGTATGGTTTTCCAAAAATCATCTACACGTACAAGAGTATCATTCGAAGTAGGTATGTATGAGCTTGGTGGATATGCATTATTCTTATCTTCAAGAGATCTTCAAATTGGTCGTGGTGAGCCAGTAGAGGATACTGCAAGAGTATTATCACGCTACCTAGATGGTATTATGATTAGAACATATAAGCAATCTGAGGTTGAAGACTTAGCTAAATATGGTTCAATTCCTGTAATTAACGCTTTAACAGATTATTGCCATCCATGCCAAGTGCTAGCTGACTTAATGACAATAAGAGAATTTAAGGGTGGATTTGACGGCTTAAAGGCTACATTCATTGGTGATGGCTTCAATATGGCTAACTCAATTATTGTTGGATGCTTAAAATTAGGTATGAGAGTATCAATTGCTTCACCTAAGGGTTATGAAATTTGTGAGCATATTCAAGAATTCGCAAAACAATATCCAGGTATGTTTGAAATGACAAATGATCCAATGGTTGCTGCTAAGGGTGCAGACGTAGTATTCACTGATGTTTGGGCATCAATGGGTGAAGAACAAGAAGCTGAAGTAAGAAGAAAAGCATTTGAAGGAAAGTACCAAGTTAATGAAGAATTAATGGCTGTATGTAATGAAGGCTGTATGGTTCAACATTGTCTTCCAGCACATCGTGGAGAAGAAATTACTGCAGATGTATTTGAAGCTCACGCAAATGAAATCTTTGAAGAAGCTGAAAATAGATTACATGCTCAAAAGGCTGTAATGGTTAAATTAATGAAAGATTAATAAATTAAGTCCACTTTTGTTGGTTACACAACATTTGTGGACTTTTTTGTTATATTATTCTATAATATATGTGTTAGTTTTAGTGGGGAGTAATATATGAAAAAAATATTGGGAGTATTAGTTATTTTTTTGTCTATATTCATATTAGCATCTTGTAGGCCTAATACATCATATAAGAAATTAAGTAAAGTGGAAACTGAAATAGAAGAAAGATATATTTCTTTCGGTAGCGATGGAATAGTAGTAGATGGAGATTATAAAAAGTTTACATACGAGAATATTTTTGCTGCTGGTGCCAAAGGTGTATCTGAAGCTAAAAAGTATGAAGACCACCTTAGTATGATGACGATATATGATAATTGCCTTTATCATACTAAATATTATTTCAATGATGATACATTGATAAAAAACGACTATAAATTTAAAAATGGCGGAGAATATGAACATTATTTATATAATGATGAAATTGTGATTCTTAATATTGGTGATAATTATATTGATACAGTTTATATAATTGACGATGATTTTAATGTTAAATCTCAAATGTTGACTTATTCTAATGGTATTAATACAAAAGTTATTGAAAGTGAATATGGTGTTGTTTTTAAAGAGAAAATTTATGATGATAATGACCAAACAGATTATTTGGATGAATTAATCATATATAGGAATAATGAGTTTAAATTTATAAAGATGGATAATCCAATCGTTTATGGTCCAAAAGAACATTATTCATCATCAGTTGTTGATAATTATTATGTTGAATATTTTTCTAATTCTAAAATATCATTTATTTATAATTTAGATACGAATGAAGTTTTATATAATTGTCGCTATGACGATGGTATTCATTATAATTACGATAAAGATTTATACTCATATATAGTAGAATCTTTAAAAGCATCTAAAGAAACTATAGATAAAGAATCAGCTTATTACACTACAGATAAAAATGTTAAAAATAATAAAAATTTTGATAAAATTATAAAATCATATTGTTCTAGTGCAATAGTTGTTGGTTGGCATTGGCATTATAATGATGGAACATATGATTATACAATTGTTAATATAGGCTTTGATGTATCATATTGGCCATGGCTTTTACGTGGTGATACTGATACTAAAGAATTAGAGGCAAAATTTATATTTAGATATGATGAAGAAAAAGATGAATTTTTATATGCTGGATATTCAATGGGTACATTATGGTATTATTTTAATATAGATGTTAAATAAAAATATTAATTAAAAATGAGGTTATATTTATGGCAGTAATGTATAAAAGCATTAATTATAATGTTCGCGAGAGAGACGTAAATTTAAATGATCAAATAAGACCAGCTACAGTCTTAGATTATTTCCAAGATGTGGCGGGAATTCACGCTACAGAATTAGGTCTTGGCTATGAGCCAATGATTAAAATGAATTTATTCTGGGTTATTTTATATGTAACATTTGATGTAGTAGGAGAAATGCCTTCATTTGGTCAAACAATTAAAATTAATACTTGGCCTAAATCACAAACAAGATTAGAGGCTGAACGTGAATATGAAATAAGAGATGCTAATGATAATTTATTAATTAAAGGTATTTCTAATTGGTGTTTAATTAATAGTGAAACTAGAAGATTAGAAAAGGCTGATAAATTAGTATTCCCTGGTGAATATTATGATAAGACTAATTATGAAGGAAAATGTAAGAGAAGATTAGGTCTACAGCCAACTAATATTACAGCTGAATATAATTATAAGGTTCATTTAACAGACCTAGATCATAACCTTCATTTAAATAATGCTAGATATCTAGATATTGTTTATAATATGTTTGTTGAAAATGGTAAAAAGAAATATAAAAAATGTGAAATAGCTTTTATTTCAGAAGCTAGATTAAATGATATTATTAACGTTAAATATTTTAAGGTAGACAATAAAGATTGTTACCAAGGATTTGTTAATGGAGATTTATCATTTGAAGTAGTACTTGAAGTGGAGGAATAATAATGGAATTCTTAGATTTTTTAGAGAAGAGCCCTACCGCATTTCACGCAGTAAAAGAAGCTTCAGATATCCTAGATAGCTTTGGATTTACAAGAATCCAAGAGGGTGAAGAGTGGCATCTCAAAAAGGGGGAGAAATATTATTTCACAAGAAATAATTCATCAATAGTAGCCTTTACTATTCCAAATGAAATAAAAGATTTAAGCTATAATATAGTAGCTGCCCACACAGATTCACCATGTTTTAAGCTTAAACCTAATTTTACAATTGAAAAAGATAAATATAATTTATTAAACACAGAAGTATATGGTGGTCCAATTTTAAATACTTGGATGGATAGACCACTAAATATTGCGGGAAGAATAATTGTAAGATCAAATGATCATACATTAAAAACAATGCTTATATCTTTTGATAAGCCAATGTGCATTATTCCTAATTGTTCAATTCATTATAATAGAGAATTAAATGATGGATATAAATTAAATCCTCAAATTGATTTATTACCGCTTATGTCTGATAAAGATATATCTGATGTAGACTTATTAGATTTAGTTGCTAAAAAGCTAGATATAAAAAGAGAATCAATTATAAGTCATGACTTATATTTATCATTATTAGATAGAGGAAGTATTGGTGGGTTAAATAATGAATTTATATTCGCACCACAAATTGATAATCTCCTTTGCTCATATATTTCATTAAGAGCCCTAACAATGGCTAATACTCCAAATTCATCAGTAAATGTTACTGTTTTATTTGATAATGAAGAAATAGGTTCTAAAACAAGACAAGGTGCAGCATCTGACCTACTTTCTACTGCTTTAAAGAGAATATCTTATTCATTAGGATTAAATGAAGAGAAGCATATGGTAGCCTTAGCACAATCATTTATAGTTTCTGCAGATAATGCTCAAGGATATCATCCAAACTATCCTCAAAAATATGATGCAACAAATAAGTGTTATATGAATGAGGGCGTAGTAATTAAAAGTGCAGCCAGAGGCTCTTATACAACAGATGCTATGTCTTTAGCATATTTTACTGAAATATGTAAAAAGGCTAATGCTAAATATCAAATTAATACAAATAGAAGTGATATACCTGGTGGATCTACACTTGGAGCTATATCATTATCTAATGTATCAATACCTTCAATAGATATAGGTATTGCCCAAATCGCAATGCATTCAGCATTAGAGACATGTGGTGTATTTGATTATGATGAATTAATTAAAGCACTAAAGAAGTATTTTGAAACACATATAAATATATCTAGTGATGGATTTATAGTATATGAATAAAAAAATAGGGAGAGTTTTATGAATAAAAAAATAATAATTATTATATCAAGTGTTGTAGGGGCACTTTTAATAGGTTTTATTGCTTTTTTTATTATCATAAATGTATTAAGCAACAACGACCTTAAAAAAAGAAAAAATGCCGAAATTATATATGGGGACTTTAAGTATGTTAAATATGAAGATGGTCAAAAACTAGCATATTTAGTAGGTCTTAGTGATGAAGGAAAGAAGAAAGATACAATTGTAGTTCCTTTTCAAATTGATGGCTATATAATTGTAGGTTTTTCAAATTATTATGATTACGATTGTGATTTTACAACAGCCAAAAATATTTATTTAGGTGCAGTTGAATATCAATGTAGTCTTATGAAGATAGGAAAAGACACTACAATATATGGTGGAGATTATGGACTATATAAAAAGGTATTGAAAACAAATTCAAAACAATATGTATCAGAAAGTGAATATTATCAAATCACAAAAAATTATTCAAATCACGATAATGTTTTCCATGCATCAGTTGTCTTTGATTTTGATTATGAAGATAAAAGCTATTTATATGTGTCTAGCGAAAAGGATGGACTAATCACATATTCACCAGAATTTGATACATCCAACTTAAACTATAGATTAGAGGGTTGGTATAATGGTGAAACAAGATGGAATCTTGCGACAGATTTAGTAACTGAAAATATTGTTTTAAATGCTAGATGGCGTTAAAAAAAGGACGAGCAATCGTCCTTTTTATTATTTACATACAGTATAATGATTTGTCTTTTGGATTGATTCACCATCATATTGAAGTCCACATGGCTCATCAAAGAATACTTCAATTTCGTTTCCTACAAGAACCTTGACATTCTTTTCGTATTTAACATGAGTTCCTTTAAATATCTTAGAAAACTTAATTAATGTTTTTATTCTTGAAAATCCATGTATTACTACGACAGATACTGTTTTTGATAATCTATTTTGGTCTGGTGCGCATTTCATTCCACCACCATAGAATCTTCCATTCATTGTAGCAGCAATCCATATATTTTTAAATGTGTATTCTTTTCCATCTACAATAACCCTTGCGTTACGTCTTTTATATTTGTGAAGAAGAAGACCTACTGCGATATTTGAATAATTAATCTTTTTCTTGCCGTTAGCTTTTTTTGTATCAGCTACGACACATGTTTCACCATCAATACCAAATCCGACATTGTTAATAAAATATTTTTTCATTCCATTAACAACTACATATGGTAAGTTTTCTAAATAAGGATTTAATAATGATAATTGCTCATTCGCATCAATATCTCTTAAGAAATCATTACCATTACCGCCCTTAAATAAATAACATTTATTATTAGTTGCGTAATCCTTATATAGGTTTATGAAAGTATTTAATGTACCATCTCCACCAACAAGGATTAAAATATCATCTGCATTCAGAGATTTAAAAAAATCAATATCAGTTTTCGTGAAATCAACTACAGTTATTTCCTCATATTTTTTATTTAGTTCTACTAAAGCACTATCTTTTCTTTCTTCACCATGCCCCCCGCATGATAAAGGGTTATAGATTACATAAACCAAAATATCACCTGCTTAACTCTTCTAATATTAATTCTCTCGCATAATTAGCAATCTCTGTTGTAGATTTATCTTTATATTCTTCATATTCTAATACCTTTAGAATAGAATATCTAACCTTTGTTCTTCTAAAAGGAAATCTATCCTTTATAGCTTTTGAATTTTTAACACTAGAAATAACAAGTGGACATTTAGATCTATATGCTATTTTAAATGATCCAGCATGGAAATCTAATAGGCCATCTTCAAAATTTCTTTTTCCTTCAGGATATATACAAATTGATGATTTATCATCCTTTATGAACTTAGAAGCAGTAGAAATAGCTTCAGCTGCCTGTTTAATATCGTCTCTTTCGATAGGAATAAATCCTGCATATCTCATCCATTTTCCCGCAACAGGAATAGATAGATTTTCTGGCTTTGTTACACAAATAATAGGATATTCCTTTAAGCATTTGAATGCGATTATCGCATCAAAGTTTGATTGGTGATTACAAATTAATAAATATCTTTTCTTAGGCTCTAGGTTGGTATTTACCTTTTTAATTTTACATCTAGTAAAGAATAAGCCTAATATTGCAGTTTCTCTAATAATTCCATAGTAGAAGATGTTTGGTTTAGTTGGTGTATCTCTTCTATTCAAGAACCAAGAAACTACAGCTAAAAATAGCATATATATTAAAAGTAAACCTATATTTGCCCCTAAATAATATAGAGGAATAAAGAAAATGCAGTACCAGTATAGATATTGCCCTGTTAAAAAGTATATCAAAAGCGATATTATGACTGATAGTGCGACAATTGTATAATGTATAATCATAAATCTCACCAACCAACTTATATTTTAACATATTTAAGATTTTTTTTCTATATAATACTTTATATCTATATTTAATGTTATAATATAAATATATTATATGTAAGGATTGTGATAATATGCTATATATCTTTAATAATATTAAAAGAAAAGATATTTATGATTTAATTGTTGAGAATAATATCGATAAAGATTTATTAATATCTAAATTAATAGATTTTGGTATTTCTACAGGCTTGACTGGAAATCTTTATAAGAAGTATATCTTATATACTTTAATTTACAATGACAATTCATATACTAGATCTATAGAAAAGGGATTAAAGAGTCAAGGATTTAGTAAATACATTGATTTAGATCTAAAATATTTTTATGAACTATATAATAAAAAGATTGATTTAGATGAAGTATTAGATTTTAAATTTGAAAGTATGATTGGAGATAAACATTTAGTTAAGCTTATCAATGATTTATACGATAAAATCAATGGTTCATTTGATAATTTTAAAAAAGTTATTATAGATTTTTATGATAAAAATGGTTTAGCAGATATGGCAATCTATAAAGCATTTAGAGTAGATGATGGCGTATTAAAGCCTATAAAGAATGTATTAGATGTAACATTTGATGATTTAATTGGATATGATGAACAAAAGAGATTATTAAAAGAAAATACATTAAATTTCATTCATGGAAGAAAATATAATAATGTTTTATTATATGGTGAATCTGGTACAGGTAAATCAACATCAGTTAAAGCATTATTAAACGAATATTTTAAAAATGGCTTAAGAATTATTGAGGTTTATAAACATCAAATGGAAGAAATATCTAAAATAATTAATAAGCTTAAGAATAGACCATATTATTACATCATTTATATGGATGATCTATCATTTGAAGAAAATGAAATTGAATATAAATATTTAAAGAGTGTAATCGAAGGTGGAATTGAACCTAAGCCTGATAATGTAGTAATTTATGCTACATCTAATAGAAGACATTTAATTAAAGAGACAATGGCTGATAATGGTGGAGTATTTGATGACCTACATAGAAGTGAAACACAAGCTGAAAAGCTATCACTTGCTTATAGATTTGGACTTCAAATTTATTATAGTTCATTATCTCCAATGCAATTTAGAGAAATGGTTAAGGAGCTTGCTTTAAGAAATGATATTAATATTGAAGAAGAATTATTAATTAAAGAAGCTACTAAATGGGAATTAACATATGGCTCATTATCTGGTAGATGTGCCACTCAATTTATTAATTATTTAGCAAATAAGGAACAAAATAATGATTAATTTAGTAAAAGAAAATAGAGAAAAAATTAATAGATTTGACATTGATTTTTATTCTAAAGAAAAGAATTACCAAATAGTATCAGCACTAGCTGCCTTAAAGACAACTAATGATATTCAATTAAGCTTTTTAAAGGAAGAAAAAGGATTAGATAAGAAAGATTATGCTTTAAGGCTTTATGCCCTTATGCAGGCACTTTTCGTATCTATAGATAGCTTATACGCTATTGCGTATGGCTTAACTAAGAGTAGAAGCTTTATTAATATCAATGCCAACCCCGATTTAAGATTATTAAAATATATTAGAAATGATGTTGTTGGTCATCCTGCAAATAGAATAGTAAGTGATGATGTATCTTTTTGTGTATTAGATGATAATTCTATAACAAAAGAAGAATTTAATTATTATATTTATTCAAAAGATAATGTAGAAAAAAAGACAGTTAAGATAAATGATATATTAAAGTCTTATTGTGAAGAAGCTAATAATTTATTAGATAACTTATATGAAATAGCTACTAAAAATAAAGCTGATAATATTTATGAGGGATTAATTGAAAAGATCATAAATGATTATATGAATGATAGAGATTATCATAATAGTTTAAATAAGCTTATTGAAGCTTATAAAGAAATATATCCTAATGCTAAAAAGGGACAACATAGATTATTATGGCGTTATGATGTTATTAATAAATTATCTTCATATAAATGTAAGAATCAAAATGAAAAAGAATTGGTTAATTATTGTATAGGAATTGAATTATTTAAGCTATATGAATTAGTAAATAATATTGAATACAATATTACAATGAATAAAAAGAATCCTAAATATGTTTCATCATTATTTAGAATGTTAAATAAAAATAGTGGATTATCATTCTTAATTGATAATTTAAAGGAGACAGATCACCCATTATTTTATTCAAGTTTAAATAGATTATTAAATGAAGCAATTAGACTAGATAACATATATGTTAGAGATTATTTAAAGATGATTAAAAAAGCTTATAACAATGGTCAAGAGGAAATTGTTTTCGGCCTTAGTCTTCCTTTTAGACAATATATTAGAAAATAATAACGCTTTCTTAAAAATTTTTATAATTTTTTTGTTATAATACTTTTGTTAAATTTGAGGTGGATTATGGATATTAGAAATGTAGCAATCATCGCCCATGTTGACCATGGTAAAACAACATTAGTAGATAAGCTTTTAAGAGACTCTCATACATTTAGAGATAATCAAGTAGTACAAGAAAGAGTAATGGACTCTAACGCACTAGAAAGAGAAAGAGGAATTACTATTTTAGCTAAGAATACAGCTATTACTTGGAAGGATACTAAAATTAATGTATTAGATACTCCAGGACATGCTGATTTCTCTGGTGAAGTTGAGCGTATCATGAAAATGGTTGATGGTGTTGTCTTAGTTGTAGATGCATATGAAGGAACAATGCCACAAACAAGATTCGTTTTAAAGAAAGCATTCGAATCACATTTAAAGCCTATTGTTGTTATTAACAAGGTTGATAAGCCTTCAGCTAGAATTTTAGAAGTTATTGATGAAGTATTAGAATTATTCATTGATTTAGGTTGTGATGAAGATGACCTTGATTTCCCTGTTGTTTACGCATCAGCTATGAATAATACATCATCATTAGATCCAGATCCTTCAACTCAAAAGCCTGGTATGGATCCATTATTGGATATGATTATTGATAAGATTCCAGCTCCATCAATGGACAAAGAATCTCCACTTCAATTCCAACCAGCATTATTAGATTATACTGACTTCACAGGAAGAATTGGTATCGGAAGAATCAATAGAGGTACTATTAAAACTGGTGAAGTTGTATCTTGTATTAGATTAGATGGTTCTATTAAGCAATTTAGAATTCAAAAGTTATATGGATTCCAAGGCTTAAATAGAATTGAAATAGAGGCAGGCTACGCAGGAGATATCGTTGCCATAACTGGTCTTGGTGATATTTCAGTTGGTGAAACTGTATGTCCTGTTGGTAAAGAAGAAGCTTTGGAAAAGATTACAATTTCAGAGCCAACTGTTCAAATGACTTTTGGTACAAACACATCTCCATTCTGTGGAAGAGATGGTAAATTAGTTACAGCATCTAAGATTGAAGAAAGATTATTCCGTGAAGTACAAAAGGATGTATCTTTACGTGTAAATAGAATTAACAATTTAGAAGAATGGATTGTTTCTGGTCGTGGAGAATTACATCTAGGTATTTTAATTGAAAATATGAGAAGAGAAGGATATGAATTCCAAGTATCTAGACCTAGAGTAATCATGAAAGAAATCGATGGTGTTATGTGTGAACCATATGAGGAATGTGTAATTGACCTTCCATCTGATACTGCAGGTTCTATTATTGAAATGATGGGTAATAGAAAAGGTCAACTTGTTACAATGTCAAACACTGAAACTCAAACAAGACTAGTTTATAATATTCCATCAAGAGGTTTAATTGGATTTAATACTAATTTCATGACTCTAACAGGAGGATATGGAATTATTTCTCATAGTTTCTTAGATTATAGACCAATGGAAAAGGTAAATGTAGGTGAAAGAACTACTGGTGTATTAGTATCAATGGCACAAGGTCAATCAACTGCGTACTCAATTGGTGCCCTTGAGGATAGAGGTTCTATGTTTATCGCTCCAGGTGAAGATATTTATGAAGGTATGATTGTTGGTGAATGTAATAAGGATATGGATTTAGCTGTTAATGTTGTTAAAGCTAAACAACAAACAAATACACGTTCATCAAACAAAGATATGACAGTTGTTTTAAAGAAGCCTAGAGTATTAACACTAGAAGCTTGTCTAGAATTCATTAATGAAGATGAATTAGTAGAAATAACACCTGAACATATAAGATTAAGAAAGAAGATTCTTGATACTGTAGAAAGAAAGAAATTTGATGCTAAAAAGCGTTCAGAAAATGAAGCATAGTTAATGACTATGCTTTTTTTGTTGTATTGTGTTATAATTACATTATAAAATATACTAAATATATGGAGTTAATATGAAAAACAAGGGTTATAAAATATTATTAATTATATCATTCATATTTGTCTTATTCTCTATAACGAGCTGTAAGAATAAAAATATTAAATTTGATAATGATATAGATGTATATACTGATTATTCTTTAGGCAAAAATGGAATTCATTTTGGATGTTTATATGAATATGAAGAATATGATGATCATGTTTTATCTTTATATTTTGATTTAGAAATTGGTAATGCAAATAATCATAAAGTTAATATAGAAATAAAAAATCCTATAGCTTATGGAAATGATACTAAATTAGAAGAAAAAGTATTAAGTACATATGATCATAACGATAAATCATATACCAAAGAATTTACTAATAAAAAATTAGTTCTTGATAAGAAAAAGAAAGCAAATTTAGGTATTGAACATGTTAATTTTATATTAGTCATTAAAGATGGTAATCCTAATTGCAAATATAGAATTGATTTTAAATGTAATAATGTTAATTTAAGTGTATATTCATATAAAAAAGATTATGAAACATCTAAATTTATGTATGTTCATAATCCATCTTATCAAAGCAGTGTTTTAGCTGATGCAGAATATGACATGAATGCAGTATTTGGATATAAGCCAAGTACTACAGGTTCATTATCTCAATTTGCAGATTATGATTGGACAAATGAAGAAGCTGTCTTAGGCTATAAAGAAGAAAGAATTAAATATATTTCTGAAAATGATGAAAGAATTAAAACATTAGAAAATGATTTAAGAAGTCAAAATAAATCAATAGAAGAAATAGCTAGAGAATGTTCTACATTAAGAAATCAAATTAGATTAGATCAATATAAAGATGATCCAGAAGGATTAGCATTATTGAAAGAAAGAAATTTATCAAAATATGGCCATGAGGAAGGTCCATTACCTGACGAATTATATCAAAAATATGGTTCTTGGGAAGCTGTATTAGAAAAATGCTATTCTGTTAATAGAGGAATGGATGCTTGTTGTGGTGTATATGATATGTTTTTTTATTTATATAATGATTTTGCATATTGATTTATAAAGGGGCTATAATGAGAGTTTTAAAAAAGGGTTTAATACTTGGTCTTTGCATGTTATTTGGAATAACTATTTCATCATGTTCAAATAAAAAAATGCAGGTTAAGAATTGTGAAATAATACATGAATTAGAATTTGGTGGTATCTATATTAAAACTACAATAGAAGATTTCAATAAACTAGGATTTGAATATGGTGATAGTGTAGATATTAAATTTTCTAGTGGATACGAAATGAAAGATCAGCCATATTATAATGGTTATTATGTTGATGCAGGAGAATC
Source organism: Acholeplasmatales bacterium (assembly GCA_017441525.1). Taxonomy (GTDB): domain Bacteria; phylum Bacillota_I; class Bacilli_A; order Acholeplasmatales; family Anaeroplasmataceae; genus Anaeroplasma. The sequence goes on from JAFRXJ010000049.1 coordinate 41,874, forward strand.
ACTTTTAGTTGGTTATCCTGGATATGATTATATTAAGGCAACACTAAATTATGGTGATGACTTATGGTATATTGCCAAATTTAAAGATGGAGATACAGGAACTGCCACAGTTAAATTAAATAAGAAAAAGAAATATTTAGATATTCAAAATACAATGGATATTACATATATTGATGATAGAGATAAATATGAAGGAACAGATGCTGAATTTGTAAACTTTAGAGATGTATCATCTAATGTTTCTGTAATTAAGCCTAATATGATTTATAGATCAGCATCTCCATGTGATGGTAAGCATAATAGACCTAAATACGTGGATAGATTAATAGATTCTGCAAATATTCAATATATAATGAATCTTGCAGATACTGTTGAAAAGATTGAATCATATATAACAAAATATAATTTAGAAACAATTGCTCCATATTTCTTATCATTATATAGAAATAATAAGTTTTTCTTTACATCTACTAATAATGAAAAGATTGTTCCTTTGGCAATGAATATGAATTATAAATCAAAAGAATTCCAACAAAAGCTAGCTCAAGGATTTAACGCAATGGCTGTTTCTGATGGTCCTTATTTGATTCATTGTCTTGAAGGAAAGGATAGAACAGGATTTGTTTGTATAGTTGTAGAAGCACTTTGTGGCGCAACTTATCAACAAATGGTTAATGATTATATGGAAACATATAAGAACTATTATGGAATCACTTTAGAAAAGGATCCATTAAGATATAGAATTATTAAAGAAAGAAATATTGACGCAATGTTAAGATTCTTATCTGGTGATGATAATGTTGATTTAGAAAATACTAATTTTTCTAATTCAATTAAGAATTATTTAATTGAAGGTGGAATGACTGAAGCTAATGTTAATTCATTTATTAATAAGATTAAAGCTACAAACTAGGTATTATATTTAATATCAATCAATAAAGTAGTATAATTATTGTTGAGGTTTAAGCAGTATGGATAAGTTATTAAAGTTGGAGAAGAAACAACGAAAAAAAGAAATAAAAGAACAAAAGAAGGCTCTTAAAGCTCAAGAAAAGAAAGAAAGGCTTGAACTAGAAGAAGCCTATATGCAAGATAGGTTAGTTGAAAAAGAAATATATAAAGATATTAACGCAGCTAAAAGACAAGCCTATATAGAAGAAATGAAGCCTATATGGGAGGAGAGAAAAAGAAAAAATGAAGCTCCTCACCTATCTATTTTAGAAGAGATAGGAAATGCAGTGTCTCATGGTGTTGGTGCAATTCTAACAGTAGTAGCTTTAATATTACTTTTAATGAAGTCTGATACTAATTTAAAAATAATTGCATCTATCGTTTATTGTACAGCAATGTTCTTTATGTTCTTTAATAGCTGCCTATACCATTCTTGGAGATGGGGAAGTACAGTTAAAAGAATATGGAGAAGATTTGATTATACTTCAATATATTTAATGATTGCCGGAACATTCGCACCACTTCAATTAGTTGAAATACCAGCTGAATATGGTGATCCTGCAGGATATATATTTGGTATTACATATTTCGCAGTAATGTGGGCTATAGTTATTACTGGTATTACACTAACATGTGTATTTGGACCAGGAAGAACTAAAAAGATTAATTTCCCATTATATTTCACTGTTGGATGGTCTGGTATATGTGTTGTCCCTGGTTGGATAATGCATGACAATGTTCCATTATTGTTATGGATATTATTTGGTGGTATTGTTTATACATTAGGAATGATTCCTTTTGGATTATTAAAAGGTAAAAAAAGTGCTCACTTTATATGGCACTTAATAGTAATGGCAGGAGTAGTAATCCAATTTATTGGAATCTATCTATGCGTATATAAATAAAAAAGATTTGGCCTAACCAAATCTTTTTTTGTTAATTATTCTTGATTCTTTTCAGCATCATCTTGGACATCGAAGATTGAACTAGAAGAAGAATATTGATTTTTGAATGGATCATTGTTTTCTTCAACTTTCTCTTCAGCTTCGTTGTTTTCTTCAGTATTTTCTGTCTTTTCTTCTGAAGCCTCTTCCTTAACTTCCTCTTTAGTTTCTTCAGCAGGAGCTTCAGTGTTCTCAGCTACTTCGTTATTCTCTGCAGGAGCTTCAGTGCTTTCAGCAACTGGAGTTTCTTCAACTACAGGTTGTTCATCTTTTTTAGATTTCTTTTCTTTCTTTACTTTTTCTTTTTTAACCTTTTCTGGCTTTGGAGTTTCTTCCTTTTCTTCCTTAGCAGGTTTTTCTTTCTTTTCAATAACTATATCATTATTAGAAACGAATGGTGAAATGAAGTAAACAATTATAGCTGCAAGAGCTACTAATAAGCCAGTAGAAGATAATATGAATAATAAGTTCTTTTCTACAAAGAAAGCAGAAGATACATTATTAAATGTTGTGATCAATAAAATAGAAATATAAGAAATTACAGCAATTGATGCCCACTTATAATTTTTCCATAATACTAATACCATAGCTACTACGAAGATTACTAATAATAAGAATGCTAATATAGTTGGATTATCAACTGCAGGTGAAATGAAATCAATGATAGAAGCACCACCATTACCAAATGTATCATTGATACCCTTTGTAAATGTAATAGTTCCTGCAAATAATGCAATCATTGGAATTAACATTAGCATTTTATGTTTCTTATCAAATAAAATTGCAAATACGATTATTGCAATTAAAGCACATGCTAGAGTTAAAATTGATGTAATTAAAATTGAAGATGTTGCGTCTGGTTTTTCTCTATCCCAAACGATAAATATGGCACTTACTATAAATAATATTAAGCTTACGCCAGCTGTTGCGATTGACGCGATTGTTGTCTTTTTCATTCTTGTTCTCCTCCCTCAGGAATAAAATATAAACTACCAATAAAAATTAAGTTAAGTATTAATCTACTAAATTCAACATTGTTACCATTAAATACATCTAATAAGTTAAATACTATACATATTAGAAGTAAAATGTATAAAGCAATCTTTAATATTTTTGCTCCCTTAAAATAATAGATTAAGTATAGAATTAGGACTGATGCATATAGTGCAGCAAAATATACTGCTGACCATGAATTGTTTCTAATAATGCTATATATGCTGCCAACTAATCCAGCTGCTTCAAACACAGCAATTGGAGCAATTAATGTCTTTTTATCAATATCCTTTTTTGTAATGTAATATAATACAAAGATTAATCCAGATAATAGAAGTAATACATAAATTATTACGTTTATTATTGAACCATCATTGATTGGATTACCAAAAAATGAAATGAATGAAGGCACTAATAATGCGATAGAAACTATTGATGCAATCAATATAATAATTCTTTTATTTTGAATTACTTTTTCTTTCATACTAAACCTCCTACTCAATAATTATAAAAAATAATGGACTTATTTTCAATAAAATTGCTTAAATTTGTCCATATCTATTTTATGTTTTGTCAAAAAGTGGTATAATTTTTTTATAATATGAGAGGAGAAAATATAAAAATGAGTTTATTAAAAAAAGCTGTTGCTGAGTGTATTGGAACATTCGTATTAGTATTCTTCGCATGTGGCGTTGCTGCTATTACAGGTGGTTCATTAGTTGCAACTGCATTAGCATTTGGTCTAGTAATCGTTGCTATGGCTTATTCAATTGGAAGAATTTCTGGTTGCCATATTAACCCAGCTGTATCAATTGCTATGTTAATTGCAAAGAAGATGACATTTGTTGAATTCTTAGTATACGTTGCTGCACAATTAGTTGGTGGTATTCTAGGTGCTGTTGCAATCTTCGGTATTGCAAAGGGCGCTGGTATGGAATTAGCAGGTAATGCATGTAATTACTTTGTACATTCAGTTCAAGTTTCTTATGAAGGCATGAGAGTTACTACTAAGTATGTAATTGATGCTCCAAAGATTATTGCAAGCTTCTGTGCTGAGTTCATTTTAACATTCATCTTTGTATATGTTATTTTCAACGCGACTTCAAAGAAGGCTGCTGCTCCAAAACTTGCTGGTGTAATTATTGGTTTAACTTTAACTTTAGTTCACTTAGTTGGTATTGGTTTAACTGGTACATCTGTTAACCCTGCAAGATCAATCGCTACAGTAGTAGGAGATATGATTTTCAACCAAAAGTTTGATGCTCTTGCTCAAGTTTGGTTATTCATCGTTGCACCTTTAGCTGGTGCTATAGTAGCTGCATTAGTTTATAAGCTATTACATAAGGATGACGAAACTGCTGAAGCATCTGACGCAGAATAATAAAAAAATATTTAAAAATGGTTCGCTGAACCATTTTTATTTTTATCGAATATGATAAAATTATATTGTTTGAGGTATTAGTATGAGTGCAAAGGATGAAGAACTAAAGAAAATATCAGATATTAAGCAGGCGATGCAAGATTATATGGTGGCAACATATAATAGATATCAATGTAGATCAAAAGAAGTTGTATTTACTGGAATGATTATTAAAAAATCTATTGATATCTTATCTGTATCTGAATATGCTTTTAAAAATAATATAATTACAGTTCAAATCTCATTATTAAGATTACTTTGTGATAACTGTTTAGCAATTGAATCAGGAATATTACTTGGTTTAGATAAATTAATGGAATTAATATTAAATAATCAAAGACCTAATCAAGTAATAATAAATGATGAAACTGAAGAAACAATGAATGATGGTTATTTAAAAAGAATGGTAGGACAAGATTATCCAGGATTTGATAGAGTATATAAATTTGCTTGTGAAGGAGTACATTTTTCTAAACAAACTATAAAGGGAACATTTAAAGATACAACAAGTGATAAATTTGATATCTCATCTATCAATTTTAAACCAGGTAACCCTGAATTAAAGGAAGAATTAATTAAGAATAATAACGCAATGATTACAGTTGCTAAAATAATCATTGATATGCTAAAGAGACTTTGTCGTTAAATTGACAAAATAAAATTATTTTATTATAATTTTTTTGTTGGGACATTATAGAAAAAGAGGAAGAAGATATGAACATTGGAAAATTACAATCTATAGATTTTTTCAAAAATCAAGATTTACAATATGCTTTTGATGGATTAACAAAAGTATTAAATAGAGAAATGATTTCAAGCTATTTAGCTTATTTGGTTCAAACTAAGAGTCCATTTACAGTATGCTTATGCGATGTAGATAATTTTAAAAGCGTAAATGATAACTATGGACATATGCTAGGTGATGAAATATTACAAATAATTGCTGCTGACATTGAAAATACAATTGGCCTAAAGGGCGTAGTTGGTAGATATGGTGGCGACGAGTTCATGATTATATTAGATGGTATTACTGAATATAATGATGTTTGGGAAGTATGCCATAAAATCAATGTATCTGCCGGAAGATTAAAATATGAAAAGGCAGAAGAATTAAATGTAACATTAACTACAGGTATTACAAGATTCCCAATTGATGGTCAAACATACGAAGAATTATTGGCAAAGGCTGATAGAGCTTTATATAGAGGTAAAATGAAGGGTAGAAACTGCTTCGTTATTTATCTTGCCGCAAAACATTCTAATATATTAATTCAATCTAACAAAGAAAAGCTTTATTCTTCAATGGAAATGATATCTAGAGTATTTAATATTTTAACTGCAGGTGATGACCTAAAGAAAAGTATTAAATCAGTTATCCAATATTTATCTAGCTATTTGATGATAGATCATATTTGTCTTCAATCTTCAAATAAGATTTGTGTTGAACAAATTCATGCTTTATGTGTAGTCAAAGAATTTGAATTCATTGAAAATGAAATGATATTTAAAGAGATGAATTCAAGCGGTCTTTTCTTCCTAAATGCTAGAAAAACATTAGTTCAAACAGGTTCCATGAATCTACATGCAGCTTTAAAGAATCAACAAATTCAGTCATTATTAGCTATTAAAATAGAAAATAATGGAGAAGCACTTGGAATATTAAGAGCTGATTCAACTAATATTAAGGTATGGCAATCAGCTGAAATGGATTTGTTTGTTGTTACAGGAAAGCTTATTTCAGTCTTATTATCTAAGAGTGGAATGACATTAGATGAAATATTTAAAGATTAATAATTAAGGAGCTTTGCTCCTTTTTTATTACTTATATAAACAAAAAACACACTAGTTTACAATACTAAATTGTTTACTAATGTGTCTTTTATTTTATGTGTCCGTTTTAATCAAACAGAATCTTATGCGTTCTTTCTTTAAAATTTATCAATTTCTTTCTTTAATTCAGAAATAATATCAGATTCTTTAATTTTTTTAATAGCTTTACCTTTAGAAAAGATTAATGCTTCACCTTTACCGCCTGCAATACCTAAATCAGCTTCTTTAGCCTCTCCAGGCCCATTAACAATACATCCCATTACTGCAACATGAATATCTTTATTTACAGTATATAAATATTCTTCAATTTCTTTAGCAATTGGAATTAAATTAATTTGGGTTCTACCACATGTAGGGCAAGATGTTAATGTTGGAATATTATTTTTTAATCCTAATTCCTTTAATATATCCTTTGCTGCCTTAACCTCTAAAATAGGATCTGCAGTAAGTGATACTCTAATTGTATTTCCTATACCTTGATTTAATATTTCACTTAATCCAATAGAAGAAGTAATAAGGCCTTTAAAATCAGTACCAGCTTCTGTAATACCTACATGAAGTGGATAATTAAATTCTTTAGAAGCTAATAAATATGCTTCCTTAGCTAATTTAATATTAGAAGCCTTTAAAGATAATACTATATTATAGAATCCTAATTCCTCTAATATATTAATATGTGATTTAGCAGCTAATATCATATTTTTAGCATTTAATTCCATACCTTTAGGTAAGGAACCAGAATTAACACCTATTCTAATAGGTATATCTTTTTCTTTACATAGATTAACTATTTCTACAATTTTTTCTTTATTTTGAATATTACCTGGATTTAATCTAATTTTATCTACACCACTTTTGATTGCTTGAATTGCTAATTCAGGATCAAAATGAATATCAGCAACAAGTGGAATATGTATTCTTTTCTTAATATCAGCAATAGCAATAGCATCATTCATATCTAATACAGCAACTCTAATGATGTCACATCCATATTTTTCTAATTCTAATATTTGATTAACAGTAGCTTCAACATCTTTTGTTTTAGTATTTGTCATACTTTGGATTAATATTGGATTATTACCACCAATATATCTATCTCCAATTTTAACTACTCTAGTATTCTCTCTTAGCATAAATATCACCATAATTATTATACAACACAATTTATATATTAAGTAATATTTTTTAATGGTTAAACTAGTTCTAAAGTAGTATTTTTAGAGCTATTTATAGACATTAATTTTCATGAGTGCTATAATGCAGGTAAAGAATATCGATGGGATATTATATTATGAAGAAGGCAAAAATATTATTTATTATAGATATTATATTATCAGCCTTAAGCTTAATAGGCTTTGGCTTTTTAGCTTATCTAGTATTTGAATATGTTGGAGAACATAGTAATATAGAATTTGAAACAAGAAGAAGCTTTCCAATTATGATAATGTTTGTTGGATATATAAGACTTGCGATACCTATTGTATTATTATGTCTTAGAAATAAGCATGGTGTTGTTGGTGTCTTTAGATATGTTTCAATACCATTTCTATGTATATTATCATCTATTGGATCATTTATAATATGTGCTTCATATAATAAAGAAAATAATATTGTCACAACAAAGAAAACATCTTTAGCAAAAGTATTAATAATTATTGGTATAATTGTTGGAATTGGTAAAGTCATATTAGCCGTATTATATGCTGATTGGTTTATGAAAGAAGCAGTTAAACAATTAAGTTTGGGAATTATACTATTCATTTTATTTGTGATAGTTATTGCTTATTTCCCACTTGCATATTTCTTAGTAGGAATATATGCAGAGGTTATGTTGTTATTCATAAAGCCTAACACAAAGTTTTTTAAAATCATAAAAATAGTTATTATTTCGACATTATCTTTAATTGCTCTTATAGCAATAAGAATTATAGAAAAAGAACAAATTGAGCTAAATAATAATACTCTTTCATATCAGGAATAAGATATAATTAATTTAACAGTTAATAAACAATAAAAATTGTAAAAATAATTGTTGATTTAATATATTTGTTTTGATATAATAATCGAGTAAACTAATCTTTAGGTCTGGAGGGATAAAAGATGCGTGATTTAGTTAAATTAGTTTGTTCTGATTGCAAGAACGAAAATTACTATACAGATAAGAACAAGAAGACTACTCCTGAAAGAATGGAGATTAAAAAATATTGTCCAACTTGCCGTAAGCATACTATTCATAAAGAAAAGAAGTAGTATATGATAAAATCCTATTTTTATAAGTAGGATTTTTTTTATTTCTTATGATATAATTTTACTAGTTGGTGATTAACTATTAATAATCAAGTACTAAATTATAAAATTTTTAATAAGTTAATTAAACCAAGACTAAAAATCCTCAAATTAGTGATTTTTTAAAAATCTTTGAGGATGATAATATTAAAAATAAATATCGCCGTATATT
>JAFRXJ010000050.1 GCA_017441525.1 Acholeplasmatales bacterium
ATTTCCTATAGAACAAAATAATGAAGGGTTAGGTGGAATCCATGAATAAATTTATGATGATAGCTTATGAAATGGCTAAACAAAATCTTTTAACAGATCATTGTGGACCTTTTGGTGCAGTAGTGGTTAAGTCGGGAACAGTTGTGGGGGTAGGTCATAATCAAGTAGTTGAAACAAATGATCCTACTGCTCATGCTGAGATTCAAGCTATTAGAGATGCTTGTAAGAATCTAAATACATTTGATCTATCTGGATGTGTATTATATACTTCATGTTATCCTTGTCCAATGTGTTTATCAGCAATTATTTGGGCTAATATAACAGATGTTTATTATGGAAATACAAAAGAAGATGCAGCAGATATAGGATTTAGAGATGATAAGATATATGTTTATTTAGAACATTTATCAAAAAATATGATAGATCCTACATTATTATTAACACCAATAGATAGAGAAGAAACAATGAAAGCATTTAATGAATTTAAAAATAAAACTGAAAATAAAACAATGTATTAATTGCGTATAATAATATCAAGGAGGAAAGATTATTATGAGAGTAACAAGACATGAAGAGTTTGAAACAGCTCATTTATTACCAGGATATGATGGTCCTTGTGGAAACTTACATGGACATAGTTATAAGATTGAGGTTACCTTAGAAGGACCACAAAATAAACTATTTGATATGGTTATGGATTTTAAAGATTTAAAGAAAGCTATTAAAGAAATAGTACCAGATCATAGATTTGTATTTAATGGTGCGAATCCAAGTGAGATAGAAAAAGATTTAGTAGCAGTACTTGATAAATATGAACTTAAATATGTAGCATATCCTTTTGATACAACTGCAGAAAATATGGTAGGATATTTTGCAGAAATGATTGAAGCATATATAGTTAATGAATTAGGAATTAAAGATGTTAAAGTAGTAGAAGTAAATCTATGGGAAACAACTAATTCACATGCTACATGGAAAAGACCAGAACAAATGAGGTTAGATATTTAATGATTCCAGTTGCTGAAATCTTTGGACCTACCATTCAAGGAGAAGGACCTCATGTAGGTATGAAAACCTTATTTGTAAGAGTAGTTGGATGTGATTTTAATTGTGCATGGTGTGATAGTAAATTCGCCTGGAAAGCAGATCCAAATACAAAAAGATATGGAACAAAAGAATTAGCTGATGAGCTAGTTAAAAGATGTTCTATAGAAAGATGTAATAATGTAGTATTAACTGGTGGAAATCCTTGTTTATATGATTTTGAAGCAATAGTAATTGAATTACATGATCATGGAATTACAATAGATGTAGAAACACAAGGAAGTAAATTACCTCAATGGCTATTAGATGTAGATTTATTAGTAATAAGTCCAAAAGCACCATCAAGTCATCAACCTGATGTTTATGAATCAGTTAATAAACATTTAAAATTACTTGAAAGTGTTCAAGGAAAAGTAGCAATTAAAATACCTGTATTTGATGAGGAAGATTTCCAATTCGCAGAGAAATATTATACATTAGTGGATTATTATAGAAGAAAAGGTGTAGATATTGATTTATATTTAAGTGTAGGTAATACTAATACCTCTGAAGATGGAGATATATCAAGAAGAGTTCTTAATGATTATGAAAAATTAATTCAAAGAGTTAATGAATCTGATATGAAAAGAGTATTTATTCTACCACAAGTTCATACATTAGTATGGGGAAATCGTCAAGGAGTTTAGGAGGAATAAAATGGAAAAGGAAAGAAAGTTTGATTTTGAGGCTACTAAAGAAGCAGTTAAAAATCTATTAATTGCAATGGGAGAAGATCCTGAAAGACCTGGATTATTAGAAACTCCTAAAAGAGTAGCAGGTTATTGGCAAGAATTATTAGAAGGTAATAATTATACTAATAAAGAAATTGCTGAAAAATATAGTAAATCATTTGAAGTAGGATATGATCCAATAGTAACTATATATCAAGAAAATATTTATAGTCATTGTGAACATCATTTAGCATTAATGTTTGATGGATCAGCTGTAATAGGTTATATTCCAGTTCAAAATGAAGATGGAACATTTAAAGTACTTGGTTTAAGTAAATTATATAGAATTGTAGAAATGTGCTCAAAAAGATTACAACTACAAGAAAAGTTAGCTTCTGATATTGCTGAATGTATATCATTAGCAACAGGATCTAAGGAAGTGTATGTTAATCTTAATATGAAACATGGATGCGTTAGCGCAAGAGGTGTTAAAGCTCAAGGATCAACTAATGTAGCATTTATGACACCTACATTAAGAGCAAATAAAGATGCAAGAGAAGAATTTGAAAGAAAAGCTAGTGAAATAGTAGCTAGAAATATTAAATAGGAGGAATAATAATGATTAAAATTGAAACTAAAATATTAAAAGATTTATCAAATAAAGCATATAGTGTATGTTCATTTGATAAAATGGCTCCATTGACAGAATTAATGGAGATTGATATTAAAAAAGATAAAATAATTATTAGATCTACTGATAGTATTACAAACTTATTTGTTTCTGCTGATATTAAAGATAATGAAGAAGAAATGAGAATTGTAGTAGATGCTAATATATTTAATTCTTTAATAAATAAAATTACCACAGAATATATAGAATTAAATGTAAATAATAATTCTTTAATGATAAGTGGTAATGGAGTTTATTATTTAGATGTAAGAGTTGATGAAAATGGGGAAATAATTAAGTTTCCTGAAATTAATATTGATGAATCAAAAGCAACTAAAGATATTAATTTAGTAGAATTAAGAAAGAAATTAGCTATTTGTAGATCAGCAATTCCTGATAATTTTGATGCTCCAGAATTAAATAATTATTATTTAAAAGAAAATATTGTTGCTACAAATGCTTATAAAATTACATCTATTGAAAATGATGAAAATATTAAAGATGAAGAATTATTTATTACCAAAGAATTAGGTAATATATTGATTAGTTTAGATTATGGAGCAGCAAAATATTATAAAGAAGATAATAAACTTTATATTATTGGTCCAAATCTAAAATTAGTTGGTAATATTGGAAAAGATTTAGAAAAATATCCTTTAGAAGCAATTAAAAATAAATTAAATGATTCCTTTAGTTATAAAGCAATAATTAATAAAGGATTAATATTAAGTTTATTAGATCGTTTAAGTTTATTTGTTTCAGAATATGATAGTAATTCAATTAATATATTATTCTTACCAGATAAAATGAAAATAACTTCTAAAAAGAAAACAGGAGATGAGGATATTGCATTTAAAGAAAGTATTGAAGGATTAACAGAATTTAATTGTGATATTAGCATTTTAAATCTTAAAGCTCAAATAGAATCCTTACCAAGTGAGGAAATAGAAATTCATTTTGGTGGTAATGAAGATTCTATAAAGATTATAGATAAGAATATTACTCAAATAGTTAGTTTAATGAATGAGGAGTAGATTAAATGGCTAGAGGATTATTTTCAGTCTCTAATCTAATTAAGAAAGAAGAGGCTAGTAAAAACATAGCCTCTTTATTTTTACAAAGAATAGAAGAAGCATATGTTAAATTACAACCACCTTA
>JAFRXJ010000051.1 GCA_017441525.1 Acholeplasmatales bacterium
TACGGTGATATTTATTTTCAAATACTATTAATCCTCAAAGATTTTTAAAAAATCATAAATTTGAGGATTTTTACTCTTGGATTTATTAACTTATTAAAAATTTTATAATTTAGTACTTGATTATTAATAGTTAATCACCTACATTATTTAGTATATCATTTTTTATTGTAATAAAAAAGTAAAATAATGCAAAAAAGAACTGCAATTATTCACAGTTCTTTTATAATTCTAATTATTCTTATAATAATCCTTATTTTCATTACAACATGAATCACAAGGATCTTCTATTTCTGTATCCTGTAAGGAATGAAAATCAGCACATTTTTTAAGATTATTATAAATATCATCAGGTATTCTTTCGTTATTCTTCCTACATTTTCTACCAAAAGAATATTTACACATTAAACATTGTGAATGCATAATTATACCTCTTAGCTATTTTTCTTATAAATATAATAAAGACCTTTTAATAATAAATCTTTATCATATATCATCTTATGCTTAGAATGCTCAATGATTAATTTAGAATAACCACCTGTAGCTATAATAGTAAAATCTTCTTTCATTTCATCTTTAATTCTATCAATTAAACCATCAACTAATGAAGCATTACCATAGATTATACCTGATTTCATACAATCAATTGTATTCTTACCAATTAATGATTTAGGAGAATCTAGTGATATAAATGGTAATTGAGATGCGTTAGCTGACAATGAATTTAATGATGTCTTAATACCAGGAATAATCATACCACCAATATGATTATTGTTTTTATCAATAACTGAAATAGTTGTTGCAGTACCCATATCAATGATTATCGCTGGAGTTTTATATTCTTCTATAACGCACACTGCATCACAGACTCTATCAGCACCAAGTGATTGTGGGTTATCAATCTTAATTGATAATCCTGTTTTAATTCCAGGTCCTACAATATGAATTTTCTTATTTAAATATAGCTTTAATGCAGTTAAAACTTGGTTAGTAACTTCAGGTACTACACTAGATAAAATTGAACCTTCAATATTATCTTTATTAACCTTAAATATTTCTAGAATATGTTGAAGCTGAATAATAAAATCTATTTCAGTTTTATTCTTATCTGTAGCTACTCTAGCTGAATTTAAAATCTTTGGTCCTTCTAATAAGCCAACAACTATATTAGTATTTCCTATATCTATAGCAAGTATCATATAGTATCTCCTTATAATTTAATAATTTTATCTAGGATCATATCAGCTAAATTATCCTTTGTATCAAAAGGAAGCTCAACCATTTCATCCTTAGTAATTAATGTGATTTGATTTGTATCAGCCTTAAAACCTGTTTTATCTCCATTTATAGAATTTGCACAAATCATATCAGCATTTTTCTTTTCTAATTTCTTTTTACTATTTTCTAATAAGTTTTCTGTTTCCATTGAAAAGCCAATAATCTTTTGCTTATCTTTTTTATTTTTACCTAAGAAACTTAATATATCAGTTGTTCTTTCAAGTTCAATTGACATATCATTATCACTTTTCTTAATCTTATTATTAACATAATTCTTTGGTGTATAATCAGCTACTGCGGCAGCCATAATAATATAATCATAATCCTTATATGATTTTTCAATTTCTAAATACATATCCTTAGCTGATGAAATATTAGATAATTCAATACCATCATAAAGTTTTAAATTAGTAGTGCTTGAAACAACTTTTACATCAGCACCTCTTAAATATGCCTTATTCGCTATAGAAAAGCCCATTTTACCAGATGAATTGTTAGTTATATATCTTACTGGGTCTATTGCTTCTTTAGTCGCACCTGCAGTAATTAATATCTTCTTACCTTTTAAGTCGTGATTAGATAGATTATAAACAATTGTATCTAATAATATTTCTTCTGAAGGTAATTTACCTACACCTTCATCTCCACATGCAAGCATGCCTTTGGCAGGTGAAATAATTTGATATCCATATTTTTTAAGCTTTAATAAATTATCTTGTAAAATTGGATTATTATACATATTAGTATTCATTGCAGGAGATATTAATTTAATCTTATTAAATGCGAATAATGTAGTTGTTAGCATGTCATCACAAATACCATTTGCAATCTTGCCTATTACATTAGCACTTGCAGGAGCTACCATAAAGATATCTGCCTTCTTAGCTAAAGATACATGTTCAACATTGAATTCAAAATTTCTATCAAATGTATCAACTAAACATTTATTTCCTGTTAGAGTTTCAAATGTTATTGGATTAACAAAATTAGTAGCATTTTTAGTCATTATTACATGTACATCAGCATGTAATTTTTTTAATGCTGATGCTAAATAACAAATCTTATATGCAGCAATTGAGCCACATACACCTAATATTACTGTTTTTCCCTTTAGCATATATACCTCCTATTGGTCTGATAATTTTCCGTATTTCTCGTAGTTTGTCTTTCTAATTATTTCATTATTATCGCCTACAAATAACACTGTAGGTTTATGTTCTTTTGCCTCTTCTGGAGTCATTTTTGCGTAGCACATAATAATTACCTTGTCACCAACATTTGAACATAAGGCAGCTGCCCCGTTAAGACAAATAATTCCTGAACCTCTTTCTCCTTTAATTGTATATGTTTCAAATCTAGCACCATTATTGATATCAACGACCTGAACTTGCTCATATTCTAAAATATTTGCTTCATCTAATAGGTCTGCGTCAATTGTAATAGAACCAACATAATCAACATTAGCCTCTGTTACTGTAGCACGATGTATTTTTGATTTTAGCATTGTTAAAGTCATCTTTTATTCCTCACATTTATAAATAAAGTTATCAATTAATCTAGTTTTTCCAATATATACAGCGATAGCGCATAAGATTTCACCCTTAATTTCATCTATATATTGAATGTTTTCATTATCAACGATTGAAACATAATCAATTCTCGCAAGCTTTTCAGTTTCAATATTCTTAGAAATAATATCAATTACTTTCTTTGAATTTCTTTCACCATTTTTAATAGCTTCTAAACCTAATTTTAATGATTTAGATAATATTAATGCAGCTTGTCTTTCTTTTTCATTTAAATAAGTATTTCTACTAGATTTAGCTAAGCCATCAGCTTCTCTAATTATAGGACAACCAATGATTTCAATATCGAAATTTAAATCCTTAACGAATCTTTTTACTACAGCTAATTGTTGAGCATCCTTTTGTCCAAAATATGCACGATCAGGCTTAACAATGTTAAATAGTTTAGATACTACTGTACAAACGCCACCAAAATGAACTGGTCTTTTAGCTCCACATAAGTTTTCAGTAACTTCTGTAGTATTTACAGTTGTTGTAAAATGAGGACCATACATTTCTTCTGGTTCTGGATTGAAAATTAAATCAGCTCCGGCAGATTCAACTAGCTTCTTATCATGTTCAATATCTCTTGGATATGAAGCTAAATCCTCGTTTGGACCAAATTGAATAGGGTTAACGAACACAGAAACTACTGTTTTATCGTTATTTTCAACTGATTTCATTATTAAACTCTTATGTCCTTCATGTAAGAAACCCATTGTTGGAACTAAACCAACTGATAAACCTTGTTTCTTCCATTCATTTACTATTTCTCTTACTTCTTTAACTGTCTTAACTAATTTCATCTTACTTATACTCCTTTATTGCATATTCAAAATCCTCATCAGGCATCATATATGTATGACTCTTATCAGGATATGTCATATTTTCTACTTCATTTTTATATTCAGTGAAAGCTTTTATTTCTTCTTCATATAAATTTGCAAATCTCTTTACAAACTTAGCGGCAGGTTGATTTGTATAACCTGTCATATCTTGCCATACTAATACTTGGCAATCACATTCATTAGAAGCTCCAATACCAATTGTTGATACATGTAGCTTCTTTGTAATAAATTCAGCTATTCTTCTAGGTACACATTCAAGTGTTATCGCAAATGCTCCAGCTTCTTCAAGCTTTAAGCAATCAGCAATAAGCTTTTTAGCAGCTTCCTTTTCCTTACCTTGAACTTTATATCCACCCATAGAATTAACAGATTGTGGTGTTAAACCTAAATGACCTACTACAGGGATACCTGCGGTTGTTATAGCCTTAATTTGGTCAACATACATACCCTCAAGCTTTACAGCCTGACAACCTGTTTCCTTAACTATTCTTCCGGCATTTCTTACTGCCTCTTCAACAGATACTTGATATGACATAAAAGGCATATCTACAACGACAAATGCGTTTTTAGCACCTCTTACTACAGCCTTACCATGATGAATCATATCATCTACAGTTACGCTTAATGTATCAGGATACCCAAGCATAACCATACCTAGTGAATCACCAACTAAAATTGAATCAATACCAGCCTCATCAATATTTTTAGCTGTTAAATAATCATATGCTGTAAGCATAGTCATTTTCTTTTTGCCTTTATTCTCTTTAAAATTATTAATTGTAACCATATTAAATATCCTCCAATAGTTTCTTTATTTTAGAATAATCTATGTTATTATCACTTATCATATTAATGATATTTAATCCTAAATATTTATATATCAATAAATCATTACCTTCTAAATTAGATATATGTTTTTTCACAGTGTTATAATCATTTCTAATAATTGGACCTGTTAGGGCATCTCTTGTGCCTTTATCCATGACATTATTAATATTATTTATGATTAATGGATTATATATTTCTTTATCATCAATACCTATTTCATTAAATAATCTTTCACCAACATTTATAACTGAACATACTAAATTAGAAATAATAGATGATGCTAGATGATATTTTTCTTTATATTTCTTATCTATCACCTTAACATTTTTAAATAGCTTAGATAATTCATCAATATATTTAGGATTACCTTCTATTGTGAAATATATATTATCTAAATTCTTATATGATTCATATTTATCGTTAAATGCGTATATTGGATGAATTGAATAACAATAATTATCATTATTTAATCCATTAAAAATATCAGATGATAATACACCAGATGTATGAATCAATATCTTATTTTTAATATTTAATTTTATTAATTCTTTGACAACATCAGATATAGAATCATCATTTACAGTCAAAAAAAGAGTATCACAATTACATATTATTTCATCTATGCTTTTGCAATACTCACTAATACTAAATTCAGATAGTTCTTTAGCATCTTCTATATTTAAAGAATAAATAGAATAAACATTATGGTAATTAATGTTTAACCATTTTGCTAAAGAAAAACCAACTTTTCCTGCGCCTATAAAACCAATTTTCATTTTGACCTCCTCGCTAATATAATTTATTACTAATATCATTTAGTTATAAGTCATAAATTGCTTTATATATTAATTTTTAGTTATTAGTAAAGCTTTACAAAAATAAATACCTTCTAATCTTTGCGTCTATATTATATATCATTTATTTAATAAATAAAAGATATTTTTATAAACATACTACTTCGCCTTCAAGTTGTATTCTATCGTTATCTATTAAAATATAGAAATTATTGTTCTCATTTATTAATTTTACATTATTTGTTTTAAATTTATGATCAGGATGATTAACATTAAAAATAAATGTTTTATCTAAATCCATATTCATCTCTGGTCTATATCCATTAGCTATTAATTCTAAATAAATATTATATTTACCAACTAAAAATAATTGATTATTTTTTACATATAGCTTTTTTATTTCAATATCTGAAATATCATAATTTGTATAAAAGAATTCTAGTGTCATAATTTTAGTCCTTTAACATATTCCAATCTATTTCAGGCTGATTATCTAAATCAATGAAGCAGCTTTTAATTGAATCATTTGTCTTTAATACTTCTCTTACAAATAATTCAGCTACCATTACTGCACCCTCATACATTAGATGAGAATGGTCATCCTTTCCTTCTGGATATAGATTATAAATATTAGGTCCAAATATCATATGAAACTTTTTAGACTTTTCTTCACCAAGCTTTGTATATAAATCTATTGTAAGCTTATTTAAATCTATACAAGTATAATTATATTTCTTCGCGAAATCTAACATTGCCTTAGGGTAATCGCCATGAGAATTTACGCATACGCCATTTTCAAATTTATGTCTTGTTATAGAAGTTGCGTATACAATGTGTGCGCCCTTTTTCTCTACTTCTTTAGCAAAATATAATAAATTATCTGTATATTCACCATAAGGTTTTGTATATCTATTAGGATCTTGTATCTTTTCATCATTATGTCCAAATTGACAGATTACATAATCTCCTTTTTGTAATCTATTTAAAATGTTATTAAATCTACCTTCAGCAATGAAACTCTTTGTTGATCTTCCATTTTCAGCTTCATCAAATACTAAAATACCTTCCTTAGTAAATAAATTTAATACCTGTCCCCATCCATTTTGAGGATAAGAATAGAAATTATTAAATTTCATTGTAGAATCACCCATCATATAAATATTCATATAATCACCCCTTAGATAAAAATTAAAAGGATGCTTAACGCATCCTTACGCTTACATAAGATCTTACTTGAATCTCTTTCTAGCTTCCTGTCTTTTTTGCTTGCGGACATCGCTAGGCTTTAAATAATATTGACGTTTTTTCGCCTCTTGAAGGTTACCAGATCTAGATACATCTCTTTTGAATCTACGTAATGCATCTTCGATGCTTTCTTTTTCACGTACAACTATTTTTGGCATCACTAAGCCTCCTTCTTGGGACGAATTCCGAGTGATATTATAACAAAGAATTTTTTTATTGTAAAGAACTTTTTTTTACAAATATTATTTTTTTACAATTTTCCCCTTAATGAAGCCATTTTCAAGGCTTTCTAAACTAACATTTTCTATTTTAGAAATTAAATTATCATCTCTATTTACTCTTACTTCTAGATAATTTGATGTATGTCCTACTGTATAATCATCATTTGATTGTTCAAATAATACAGAAAGATTAGATCCTATAAACTTCTTATAATAATTCTTTTCTAATTCATCTGATAATCTAATTAAATCAGAAGCTCTTTTCTTTTTAATACTATCAGCAAGCTGTGGCATTAATGCTGCCTTTGTGTTATTTCTAACTGAATATGGGAATACATGTAATTTAGCGAAATTTATTTCTTTTATAAATTCTTTTGATTTAATATATTCTTCATCTGTTTCTGTAGGGAATCCTACAATAACATCTGTAGTTAGAGCAATATCTGGTCTTGCCTCTCTTATTTTATTAACTATTTCTCTAAATCTATTTGTATCATATTTTCTATTCATATCTTTTAGGACTTTATCACTTCCAGCTTGTAGCGGAAGGTGGATATGAGATGTGATTTTAGGATTATTCTTTAATAATTCTAAAAATTCATCATCTATTTGTGTTATTTCAATTGAAGATATTCTTATTCTTTCAATATCAGGTATATTTTCTAATATTAATTTAACTAATCCAGAGAAATTAGTTTTAGTTTCTTTATCATAATATTTACCAATATCAATACCAGATAATACTACTTCTTTATATCCTAGATTAGAAATATCTTTTAATTCTCTTAATGCGAGCATTAATGGCTTACTTCTTACTGGACCTCTTGCGTATGGTATTACACAATAAGTACAGAAATTTTGACATCCATCTTCAATTTTAACAAAAGCTCTAGTATGATCAAACATTGTAGCTGTTAGTGGCTCATATTCTTTATTATGTAAAATATCAAATATCTTAACAATCTTTTCTCTTTTGTTATTTTTTAGCATATCATCTATTAATGATACTGCATCACCTTTATTTGCGTTACCAAGTAAAATATCTATTCCTTCGATAGATTTAGCTTCCTCATTAGACTGAATATAACAGCCTGTAGCACATATAATCGCGTTTGGATTTAGCTTTTGACATCTATGAATCATTTGTCTAGATTTAGAATCTGCCATATTAGTTACACTACAAGTGTTAATGATATATGCCACACAATCAGGTGTTGCATCACCAACATCATAGCCTAATTCAATAAACTTATCCTTTAAGGCATTTGATTCATAAGTATTAACTTTACAACCTAATGTGATAAAGCCTATTTTACTCATTTAATAACTCCATTTCATAACTTATAGCTGATAAAACATAATGAGATGCTGTTTCAGTTCTCAATATTCTTTTACCAAGTGAGCAAGGGATAAATCCCTTAGCTAATAAATATTCTAACTCCTCAGGGTCAATTCCACCTTCAGGTCCTATTAATACAGCAACCTTGTCATCCTTTTTAAGGGATTTAACCATGGTTTTAAATGCTTTTAATTCATTATTTCTTGCAGATTCCTCATAACATAATATTAATTTATCAAATTTTGAGAAATCTATTTCTTTTAAATATAATATATCAGGTATTTGTGGAACAATTAATCTTTCACTTTGTTCTGCAGCTTCTTTAGCTATTTTATTAAATCTAATTATTTTAGAATCTTTCTTTTTATCGTCTAATTTAAATACAGATCTTTTCATCATTGTAGGAATAATTTCATATACACCAAGCTCTGTAGAGTGCTTTATTATATCATCTAGCTTATCGCCTTTTGGATAACCTTGAAAAATAGATATAAAAACCGGCAATTCTGTATTGCCGATTCTTTCTTCTATAATCTCATAAGCTACATAATTTTTAGTGATTTCTTCTATTTTAGCAACATATTCTTTTCTATTATTGCCAATTAAAATTGAATCACCGATTCTAAAGCGCATTACATTTGATATATGAAATACATCATCAGATGTAATTTTATTAGCTTTAAAATCTTCATCACTTATAAAATATTTTTGCATAATTATTGTTGTGCCTTATATTTGTTGAATCTAATATGCATTAATACTAATAATGCAGCGCCAAGAGCAGCTCCTACTAAGAATGTAGCACTATTAATTAGCATATAAACAACTAGACTAAAGCCTGAATATGAACTAGAACCTACAATTGCAGAACCGATTAGGGCAATAACAGCTAAAACTGTAATTAAAATTTCAGCTATATCAGCAACAATTACTAATTTAGAAATATATGTAGAAACATTGTTTCTTCCTGCATGAACTACAGCCTTATATGTTTCTTCATCCATTGCTTCTAAATAAATAACATCATATGCATAAGGCTTAAGATCTTTTCTTTCGTCCTCATCACCCTTGTTATTCTCTACTAATTCAGCAATGAATAATAATTGCATCTTTTCTAAATCTCTATAAAGAGTATATAATCCCTTATATTTCTTAGAAGAAACTTTTTCTAATTTAGTGTAATCAACTGTAGTTTCTTCCTTTTGAGAGAAACATCCGAATTTGATAAGAGTTAATGCTTTATCATAATCCTCTCTATCACGTTCAGCTAATAAAAGCTTCTCATATTCCTTAAGGTTACTTACTTCCTCTTCGTTTTTAACTTCAGCCATTTCAACTTCTTCTAGGCCTTCAAATTGATTTTGTTCCATAATAAAATCCTCCGATAAAATACAAATAAATTATAACAACAAATATATAAATATTCAAGTTTTATCTTTAGATAAGAATAAAAGCACTGGTAAACCAGTGCATTAATTCTATTTAAATAAATTCTTGAATCCGTTAACGAATTTATCCCAAGGAGATTTCTTTTCAGTTTTCTCTGTAGCCTTTAATTGCTCATAAAGCTTCTTTTCTTCTTGTGATAATGAAGTAGGAACTAATACATTACAAATAACATATTGATCTCCTCTTCCACTTCCACCCTTAGGATTCTTAGTTCCACGGCCCTTTAATCTTAACTTAGTTCCTGGTTGTGTACCTGCAGGAATCTTTAGATCAACTGGTCCATCAATTGTTGGAACATTGATTGTATCACCAAGTGCTGCCTGAGCAACTGAAAGCGGGATTTCAAGAATAATATCTTGACCATTACGCTTGAAATTAGGGTGTTCTTGAACATTGAATTGAATATATAAATCTCCAGGCATTCCTCCATTATATCCTGATTGTCCATAACCTTCCATACGAAGTGACATACCAGTTTGAATACCTGCAGGAATTGTTATTTCAACATCCTTAGTCTTTCTTACTCTACCTGTACCATTACATTCAGGACACTTCTTAGTAACTGTCTTACCTTTTCCTCTACAGTCAGGACAAACAGATTCTACTGTTGAAGTACCAAAAATTGTTTGTTGGCGAATATATACTCTACCACGGCCATTACACTTAGTACATGTTTTAATATCGTTTTTAGATGCGGCACCAGAACCACCACATTGAATACATTCTTCATCAACTGAAAGTCTAATTTTCTTCTTACATCCAAATACTGCTTCTTCAAATGTAATAGTCATTTGTTTTTCGACATCATCACCTTGTCTTGGACCGTTAGATTGACGTCTTCCGCCACCAAAGAATGAATTAATGATATCATCAAATCCACCAAAGCCAGAGAAGCCTCCTTGACCACCAAATCCGCCTTGGCCACCAAAACCACCAGTTGGATCTTCGAATCCAAATTGGTCATATCTCGCTTTTTTATTAGGATCAGATAAAACCTCATATGCTTCATTTATTTCCTTAAATTTTTCTTCAGCTCCGGGTTCTTTATTAATATCAGGGTGATATTTTTTTGCCATCTGACGATATGCTCTTTTTATTTCATCATCTGATGCACCCTTTTGAAGACCAAGCACCTCATAATAATCTCTTTTTGCAGCCATAGAAAGCCTCCTTAAAAAACATTAACGAAGGGCATGTTACTGCCCTTCAGTTTTATTATTGAACGTCTGAGAAATCAGCATCTACTGAATCACCATGGCCACCGTTTGATGCACCACCGTTATTGTTTCCACCATCAGTAGGATTTCCTTGTGTTTGTTGATATGCCTTAACAGCGATATCTTGAGCAACCTTTTGAAGCTCATCTTTCTTAGCCTTAATATCAGCGATATTCTTAGACTCTAATGCTTTTTCTAATTCAGAACATAATCTTTCAGCATTTTCCTTTTCAGCAGGATCTACATTTTGTAAGTCATTTAATGCTTTTCTAGTTTGGAAAATTAATTGATTAGATTCATTAATTAAGTCAGCCTCTTCCTTACGAGCCTTATCAGCTTCTGCGTTTTCTTCAGCTTCCTTAACCATTCTATTGATTTCATCTTCAGATAATCCTGAACCAGATTGAATTGTAATCTTTTGTTCCTTACCTGTACCTAAGTTCTTAGCTGATACATTAACGATACCATTAGCATCAATATCGAACTTAACTTCAATTTGAGGAACTCCTCTTGGAGCAGCAGGAATATCACCTAATTGGAAACGACCTAATGTCTTGTTATCTGCAGCCATTGGACGTTCACCTTGTAATACATGGATATCAACAGCTGGTTGGTTATCTGCAGCAGTTGAGAATACTTGTGATTTAGAACAAGGAATAGTTGTATTTCTATCAATTAATCTAGTGAATACACCACCTAATGTTTCAATACCAAGTGATAATGGTGTAACATCTAGTAATAATACATCCTTAACATCACCAGTTAATACACCACCTTGAATTGCAGCACCCATTGCTACTACTTCATCAGGGTTAACACTCTTATTAGGTTCCTTACCTAATTCTCTCTTAACTAATTCTTGAACAGCTGGGATACGAGTTGAACCACCAACTAATAATACTTGGTCTAGATCCTTTGGAGTTAATTTAGCATCTGATAATGCTCTTCTAACTGGTCCTAAGCATCTATCAACCAAATGACGAGTTAATTCATTGAATTTAGTTCTTGATAATGTTCTATTTAAGTGTAGAGGACCTGCAGCAGACATAGAAATGAATGGTAATTGAATTTCAACAGATGTAACACCTGATAAATCCTTCTTAGCTTTTTCAGCAGCATCCTTTAATCTTTGTAAAGCCATCTTATCGTTAGATAGATCTACACCTGACTCAGTCTTGAATTCAGCAACTAGCCAATCCATAATACACTTATCGAAGTCATCTCCACCTAATACGTTATCACCTGCAGTAGATAATACTTCAAATGTACCATCAGCTAAATCTAGAATAGATACATCGAATGTACCACCACCAAGGTCGAATACTAATACCTTTTGTTCTTTATCAGTCTTATCAATACCATAAGCTAATGCTGCAGCTGTTGGTTCATTGATAATTCTTAATACTTCAAGACCTGCAATCTTACCAGCATCCTTAGTTGCTTGACGTTGAGCGTCATTGAAATATGCTGGAACTGTAATAACAGCCTTAGAAACTGTATCACCTAAATAAGCTTCTGCAGTCTTCTTTAAATTTTGTAAAATCATTGCTGATATTTCTTGTGGAGTATATTTCTTTCCATTAATATCAACTTTATATGATGAATCACCCATATGTCTCTTGATTGATGAAACTGTATTAGGGTTTGTAATAGCTTGACGCTTTGCAACATCACCTACTTGAATTTCATCACCCTTGAAAGCTACTACTGATGGAGTAGTTCTAATACCTTCAGCATTAGGAATAACCTTAGATTCCTTACCTTCCATAACACAAACACATGAATTTGTAGTACCTAAATCAATACCAATTACCTTATTTGTCATAATTATTCTTCCTCTTTTCCTTCTTTAGTCTCTTCTTTAACTACCTTTTTATTTACAACAACCATTGCTGGTCTTAATACTCTATCCTTATACATATATCCAGGCTGCATAACCTTAGTAATAACGTTATCCTCCATTGATTCATCATTAGATGTTTCAACAGCCTGCATCTTATTAGGATCAAATTCTTTACCAACCTTAGCCTCAATTGGAGCTAGGCCCTCATTCTTTAATATATCTGTTAATTGATTAGTTATCATTTGAAATCCAATAACATAGTTTTGAATTTCAGGTGATGGAGCTGGCATATTAACAATTTGAATTAACATGTCAATTGGATTAATTAATTCACCAATAACACCTTGAGAAGCATATTTACGATCTTTTATTGCTTGATCGTTAATTCTCTTTTGGAAGTTTTGGCTATCTGCATGAGCTTTTAAATATTCATTCTTAAGCTTTGCATTTTCTTCCTTTAATTTGGCTATCTCTACTTCAAGTTTTTCAATCTTTTCTTGTTCTTTAGATTTCTTTTCCTTTTTTTCTTTTTTAGTTTCCTTAGCCTCTTTAGCTTCTATTTTTTCATCAGATTTTTCTTCAACCTGATCTTTAATATCTTCTTTAATCTCCTCTGCCAATTCTAGCACCTACCTTTTATCTATCTTTTTCATACTCTTTGCTACATATTCAAGTAGTGGAACTGTAGCACGGTAATTCATTCTAGTTGGACCAACTAAGATAATTGAACCAGCTTCGTTTTCATTTACAGAGAAAGGCATTGTTATAATTGAACATTCCTCTAGACCATCACATAGATTTTCAGTACCAATGTGAATCTTCATACCTGCTTCTTCACCAGCTGTGAATGTTCTCATTATTTCACCATCAATCGCCTTAATAATCTTTTGCATTGTAGTATGATCTTGGAATTCTGGTTGATTTAATAATTTAGATAAACCTGAATCAGTTGAATCACCCTTTAAGAATCCTGCGAATGCTTTAATCATGAAGTTTAAGATGTCATCTCTAAAGTCAACCATCTGTCTAATTCTTGGTTTAGATGCTTCATTAGATAAAATATCTCTAATTTCATAGATTGAATGACCATACATTGCATTATCAAACATTTGGATAATTCTTAATAAATCATCCATCTTATAGCCATTAGGAATTACAATTCTTTGAGATTGAACACTACCAGATGATGTAACAATTAATAATACTGCTTCATCATGAGATAATGGAACAATTTCCATTTTTAATACCTTGGCTAAATCATTAGGTGATGTGATAATAGCTGTATAATAACCTGTTAATTCACTCAAGAAGTTTGTAATCTTTTTAATACATTCTTCCTTAGAATAATATTTATTATTCAATATTTCATCAACATATTTATAATATTCAACTACATCATCATCTCTAATAATAAGATGATCTACATAATATCTATAGCCTTGTTCAGAAGGAACTCTACCACTTGATGTATGAGTTTTCTTTAAATATCCAGTTTCCTCTAGGTGCTGCATCTCATATCTTAATGTTGCAGATGAGAAAGCAAGATAAGGCTTCTCAGTTAGCATTTTAGAACCAACCGGCTCATTAGATGTAACATATTCTTCAATAATCGCTTTTAAAATAAGCTTCTGTCTATCTGTAAGCATTGTTTCACCTCTCATAGATATTTGCACTCTTATTATCCAAGTGCAATTATATTATAAATCTATGATTTGGCACTGTCAAGAAAAAAGTGCCAAAATGTGCACAAAAAGAAATGCCATATATAAAAATATGGCTATGTTCTTATTGTTCTATTAATGTTTTTAAAATCTGACAATTATCTACATTATTGATTTTAAACGCTAGATAACAAGTCCTAGATGTTTCTCTGTAAAACCAATCATACACTTCAATCTTGTCATTTTCAAAATTATAAGTTAATATAATTGAATATGCATCTCCATACATAAATAAATATATTTGATCATCCCATACATAATAATTAAACAATCTACCATGTTCAGAAATAATATAATCAACGCATCTGATTTTACGTAATTTCTTTGAATTAATTATTTTTGTTTGATTATTATCATTATCAGTAATAGTAATATTGATTTTCCAATCAGCAAATGACGCATCAAACGTATATTTACTTCCATCCCTTTTTTCAATATATTCATTTTTCGAGATAGTTAATAAAGAATTATCATCTATGCTATATAAATAATTATTGCCTTCACTTTTAAAATAAATATTTTTTTCTCTAACAAATAATGAACCATATGTTATTCTTTCTATATCATTTATTAATAATTCATTTGTGTTATCAGCATCCTTAATATAGTACTTATTATCATTTTCATAAATAATATATATATCATCAGTCCATAAAATATCATATTCATAATCATACTTTTGATTGTGATAATATATTTCATTATAATCAGTATAAACTAAATTTGATTCTTTTCCATATTTTTTTATAGTATTTTTAAAATCATATCTATTCCATAACGTTTTTATCGTACCAACTATTATTAGTGAAAAATAAGCAAACAACAATGAATTTAATATAGAACCAATTATAATCCATACTTTTGCCTTTTTACTCATAAGCATTCACCATAAAATATCTTTCTAGGCTAGCTGGATATTTGTTTTCAAAAACATAAAAACATATATCTGTACTATAGTAATGACAATTAAGCCAATCACATAATTCAAAATGATTATTAATAATATCATAACGAATAATTATTACATAATATAAGTAATGTAATTTTAAAAATATATCATCATTATGTAATCTATAGTCATCAATGACAAAACAATTAAAATTATAGATACTAGAAAAGCTATCTTCACGACTCATATTATCCTTAGATATGTTTATATTATCATTCGTCTCGTTGTTAATTATTTTTACATCTAATGTTGAGATTGAAACAGAATATTTGCTTTCATCCCTCATGAAATAATATTCTTCATCAGAGATTTGAGTTGAATCGCAAGATAATATGTCATATTTATAAAACGTATTTGATCTATATTTTGAGTATATTATATTGTTTCTTACAAAAATAGTCTTTGAATAACCTTTGAAATTTTTAGATAATAAAACCCTATTTGATCCCATATCCAAAATATATATTTTTTTTGTTGAATCGTAATAAAAAATATTTGTTTCATCGATCCAAAGAACATCCATATTGTCAAATTTCGCAATGTCTCCATTATAATATATATAATTGTCATCATAATATACCACATTAGAACTGTGGTCAAAATTACATAATGAATTATATATTTTTTTGTTTATATTATCTTCTTTTATTAATCCTACAATAATCGGGACAACAACCACACAACTAAACAGAATTAATCCAAATGCAGATAAAACAATAATTAGAATTATCTTGTCTTTTTTATTTCTATTCATAAATTATCCTTCGTTTATTTTTTTAATGAACGCTTCTATAATAAATATTGGCGTATTTAAAAGCCCATAAGATGCTTTCATAAAAGCAGATGCAAAACCGTGATTTTTATCATCAAAAATAGTAGGTCCAATATCGGCATCTTTTGCTTCTTCTTTTTTTTCTTCATTACCTTTACAAAAATAATACCAATATGCTAAATTATGTCCAAGCCATTCATATTGAATAGCTGATGAACTGCCTATAAAATAATCTCTTGTATCTGTATTAATATGATTTAAATAAATGCTATATGCCAACTGTACCCACGGTGTAAAAATTAAATATGAATTTTCAATTTTACCAGGATTTTCATCACTAGTTTTAACCTTTCCAGTAACTATTTGAGTGACATCATGTGCAGTTGCTGCTAAAGCTCCTACAACCAATATTGTTAAAAAGACTGCAGATTTTCCATCACTATCAATGTAAGATGTTGGATTATTGAAACAATAAGTATATAAATTGAATGATCTATAATTATATACATCTACATTCTCAAATCTATCCGGAGTAATAAATCTTGCTAAAAGCGGATGATAATATCTAGTATTTAAATAATACATATTAGATTCAGTATCATAATAATATGATTTATATCTCATTGGATTTTTATCCATAACGCCTAATAAGTCTGATATTGTATCAATAGAGAATATATATCCATAGGCGTTATAATTATATTTACCTACTAGATTACCTGCCGAATCTACTATTCCCATAATAGTTCCCATGTCATCTTTTATATATAAATATAACACATTGTTAAAAGTACTATTTGTATTATCATATATAAATCCATATAGATTATTACTACAGTCATATAAATACTTTAATCTATATGAACCTCTATCCTCTAATATTAAATTATTATTTTTATCATAATAATAGTAAATATCTAGTGATAAATTTGTCTTATATTTCCTAATTCTTTTACCATATACATTATATGTGTAGTGATAATTATTAAATGAGACCAAATTATATCCTTCATAAGAATATGAATTACCCATGAAGCTTATTGGTAATAATCCTGTTACATTATCATATGTTATTGAATAATAATTAGTTACAAATCCTTCTCTTATAGATATAGAATTAAGCTTCATCTTATATTGATTATCATATGTATATGTTACACGTATTGTTGGAGAAAATCCAGTTCCTTGACTCCATGATGTAATATTTCCATAATTGTCATATGAATAATTGATTCCATATAATAAGTAATTTGAATATACAGATTCTTGTATAAGCCTTTTCTTCTTATCATATCTATATGAATAGTATTGTTGATTATCTAATTTTACATAATTCTCATATACTAAAGTTCCATATAAATATGTATCTAATATATAAGTACCATTATTTATATTAATACTTCTTTTTGTAAATGTAGTTATACTTGAATTATGCGGACATGTACAATTTTGACTTATTGTTCTTTCTATATTTAATACCTGATTATCATTAATCTTTATTTCACTATTCTTTATTTCATTATTTTTATACATTAAATCAGTTTTATATAAATTAATATAATTTCTATTACTTAATTCATGACTATAAAATAGATTTCTTATTAATCCATATGTTGTCATTAAATCATTTGAATTAGATGTTTTTCCAAATTGAATATCTAAATTAGTATCATCTTGATATGTTGTGTAATAATAAGTAAATACATCATATGTTGATGATGTTAATGTTTTTATTTTAATTGAAATACTAGAGACATTTAAATCAATATGAAGTTTATACCAAATATTAGAATTAATAAAATAATCCTCTATATATAATGTATTATTAACTTTTATTGCTAATTTTTGGTAGTTTATCTCTTTATAAATAATTATATCACGATAATTAGATTTTAATCTTATTAATAATTGATTTAAAATTCTATTTTCTATTTTAAAATCAAATTCTATTTGTCCAATATTTAAGATATTTGTTTCATATACTATCTTTGTTCCATAAAGTAGTGTTGCATAATTGTTTATATCTTTATCATAATAAAATAATCTATAGTCTTGTTTAGATACTATTTTAGGACTATCTCCATTTATACTTAATAAGCTTGATGATAATGGATAATACTTATCATCACATTTAATAATTGTCGTATTGGATGAATTAACTGATTTAACTAATGGATCATTATTAAATGTTATATTTGAATAGTAATAATCATCCTTTAATCTA